>NZ_JBSGYT010000011.1:78023-160525 GCF_053610645.1 Streptomyces sp. NPDC054883
TGGGGGTGCTGGGGCGGGGGTCCGGGGCTCCCGGAATAGGGGGTGAACCGTCCGGGGTTTCTTGGCCCACTATGCGCCCCCCGGGGCTTAAATAACGGGCCCGGGGGCTTTCGGGCGCGGGGACCGGTCCTCCCCGACTGACCTGGAGCCCCGAGCTCTCAAGGTCATCCCCTTCGGACCGTCTTCCCCGAGCGGCCCGCCTCCCTGTTGAAAGGATCTCCATCGGCAGCGGCGGCCAATCCTTGAGCAAGGTCACTCGAAAGAGCGGTGTTGTCGGCGAGAACACCGTTTTCGAATACGGGTTCGATACCCTGGCGGGGATCGAAGGGGGTGCATCTGCGGTGGTACAGCGCATCGATGTCACAGGGGCCGACGGCGTACGCCTGGCCGCCTGGGAGTTCCTCGCACCGGGCCGGGAGACCTGTGGGGAACGCCGCGCGCCCGACGAAGCCGAGCGGCCCGCGGTCCTGTTACTCCACGGCCTGATGGGCCGCGCCATGCACTGGGCCGGCACCGCCCGCTGGCTGGCCGAGCACCGCCGGGTCGTGGCCCTGGACCAGCGCGGGCACGGCCAGAGCGGACGTCCCCCGGGCCGCCCCGGCGCCCAGGGCACCCCTGACGCCGCCGGTGCCCAGGGCGCCCCGGCGGCCTTCGGGCGCGAGGCCTTCGTCGCCGATGCCGAGGCCGCCGTCGAGCAGCTCGGCCTCGCCCCCGTGACCCTGATCGGCCATTCCATGGGCGCCCTCACCGCCTGGCAGCTCGCGGCCCGCCGTCCCGAGCTGGTGGAGGCCCTGGTCATCTGCGACATGCGGGCCTCCGCCCTCGGCGAGGCCTCGCAGCGGGAGTGGGAGGACTGGTTCCGCCGCTGGCCGCTGCCCTTCCCCACCCAGGACGCGGCCCGCCGCTGGTTCGGCGAGGACGACCCCCGGGTGGACCGCCCCGATCCCGGCCGCGGCGCGTTCTTCGCCGAGGTCATGCACCAGGCCGAGGACGGCTGGCGCCCCCTCTTCTCCCGCCGCCAGATGCTGACGGCCCGCGAGACGTGGGTCCACGACGCCCACTGGGAGGAGCTGGCCCAGGTCCGCTGCCCGACGCTGGTCGTGCGCGGGCTCGACGGCGAACTGGGCCGCGCCGAAGCCCAGGAGATGGTCCGCGTCCTCCCGGCGGGCCGGTACGCCGAAATCCCGGAAGCGGGCCACTACTTGCACTACGACCAGCCGGCCGCCTGGCGCGCGGTGCTGGAGCCGTTCCTGGACGGCGTCAGGGCCCTTTCCTGACGGACTCGCCGATACCGCCTGGGGTTCGCGCGAGCCAGGGCCCAGGATGCGTAGCAGGTCGCTCCCGCAGGCGGGGCGTGGTGGAGGGGAACGCGAGACGTGGACGAGCACGAACTGCTGGCCGGACGGTTCGAGGAGCACCGCGCGCACCTCAAGGCGGTGGCCTACCGGATGCTGGGCTCCCTCGGCGAGGCCGAGGACGCCGTGCAGGAAGCCTGGCTGCGGCTCGGGCGCAGTGACGTCGGCGCGGTGGAGAACCTCGGCGGGTGGCTGACGACCGTGGTGTCCCGGCTCTGCCTGGATGCCCTGCGCTCGCGTGCGACCCGGCGCGAGGATCCGCTGGAGACCTTCATCCCCGACCCCGTCGTCAGCCGCGAGACGGTGACCGACCCCGAGCAGCAGGCGATGCTGGCCGACTCGGTCGGGCTGGCCCTGCTGGTGGTGCTGGAGTCGCTGTCGCCCGCCGAGCGGCTCTCGTTCGTCCTGCACGACATGTTCGCCGTGCCCTTCGACGAGATCGCCCCGATGCTAGACAAGACCCCGGCCGCGGTGCGGCAGCTGGCGAGCCGCGCCCGCCGTCGGGTGCAGGGCCAGGCCCCGGTTGCGGACCCCGATCTGGGCGCGCAGCGGCGCGTGGTCGACGCGTTCTTCGCCGCCGCCCGTGAAGGCGACTTCGACGCGCTCGTCTCGGTGCTGCACCCCGACATCGTCCTGCGCTCCGACGGCGGCGCCGGCCGCGCCCGCCACACGGTCGTGCTCAACGGCGCGCGGACGGTGGCCGGTCAGGCGCTCATGTTCAGCGGGCTCTCACCGTTCGTCCGCCCGGCGCTCGTCAACGGCGCCGCGGGCGTCGTCGTCTCCGCGAACGGCCGCCCGCTCTCGGTCATGGCCTTCACCGTCACCGACGGCCTGATCGTCGCCATCACCGCCATCGGGAACCCCGACCGCCTGTCCTCCCTGGACCTGGCCGGCATCGAGGCCGATTCGTAGCCGTCCGGGCCCGGTCTCAGTCCGTCGAGTGCGGCAGCCAGCCGCGCTGGACCGCCCGTACGCCGAACTCGAAGCGGCTGCGGGCGTTCAGCCGGTCCATCAGGTCCGTGGCCAGCCGGCGGGCGGTGCGCGGGGAGACCGCCAGTCGCTTGGCTATCGCCTCGTCGGTCAGGCCTTGGGCCAGCAACCGGATGACGGTGGTCTCCTGCGGGCTGAGCCCGCCCTCGTCCCGCACCGGCTCGGCCGTGCCCAGCGGGCGCGCGGCGGCCCAGACGTTGTCGAAGAGCGCGCACAGCGCCATCAGCGTGCCCTGCCCGGTCAGCACCACCGCGCCCGCCGCGCTGTCCTCGCTGCTGACCGGGATCACCGCGGTCGACCGGTTGAAGATCATCAACCGGGTGGGCAGCTCCGGAGCGGTCCGCACCTCGCCGCCGAGGTCACCCAGCCAGGCCGCGTAGACCACCGTCGGCTGACTGTTGCGGACGCTTGTCGTAGCCGAAGCCGGTGAAGTTTCCAGGCTCTCCGCACGGTGTCCGCCGCCCGGCGCGAAGGTCATCAGATCGGTGCGCGCCTCCTGCGCCAGGCCCGCGATACGCGGAGCCCGACGGCAACACCGTCTGGCAGGTCACCGGCGGCAAGAAGAAGGCCATGACCGCCGACCGGTTCGGCGAGGGCAAGCTCAGCTTCAACGACGTGGTCAGCGTCCCGACCGCCTTCACGGCGAAGCTCCCCACCGGCTGATCGGGACACGGAAAAGCCCGGCCCGCGCCGCCCTCAGGAGCGCGGGCCGGGCTGCGGGGCGTCAGCCCTTGCTGACTGCCGTCAGGATTTCCGGCAGGCGGCGGGCTGCCATGGGGGCCGCCAGGTGGAGTCCGGCCCAGGCCGCCAGGGTGCCCCAGGCGATGCCCAGGGGGAGGACGGCCCAGGCGAGGGGCTGCTGCTCCGGGGTGATGGCGAAGTACACCGTCACCGCGATCACCGGCGCGCAGATCACCGCCGAGGTGAACATGCCGCCGAAGATGCCCAGCCAGGCGAGCCCGCCCTGGCCCGGCGCCACGTTCTTGAACGCGCCGTCCGTGGGGATGGAGTACGGGAAGCGGGCCGACGCCAGTGCGCCCGTGCACAGCATCGCGCCCAGCAGGGCCAGCGCCAGGCCCAGCGCCGTCGGGAAGTAGGCCCAGTCGCCGACCAGCCCGGCGGTGACCGCCGTGACCAGCACCGCGTACGGGACCGTGACCAGGGCCAGCGCCCCCGCGCGGGCCCGCATCTCCACGAAGACGTCGCGCGGCGTCGACAGGGTCTGCGCGACCATCCAGAACGCCGAGGTGTCCTGGCCGAACTGGTTGTACATCTGGATGCCGAGCATGCCCGTGCCGAAGCAGGCGAGGTAGACGGAGCCGGTTCCCTGGAGGGCGTTGAACACCGGCACGATCAGGCCCACCGCCAGCGCCGTCACCCACGCCGACTTCGTCTTCGGGTCGCGCAGCACGTACCGCAGGGTGCGCTGCATCGCGGCGCCCGAACGGCCCCCCGGCAACAGGGCCCACGGGCCCGGCCCGGTGTCGCGGTCCTTGCGCGGGGCGGCGGCCGCCAGGGTCGAGCCGTCCGGGGTCACCATCAGCCTGGTCAGGCTGCGCTCCCAGAACCACATCAGCCCGGCCAGGGCGGCGAGGGTGAGCACCAGCTGGGCCACGGCCGCGGCGTAGTCGCCCTCGCTCGCGGAGTCCACCATGCCCACCGCCGTCGCGGGCGGCAGCCAGCGGATCACGGCTTCCGCCGGTTCCAGGTGGGCCAGTCCGCCCGGCTGGGACAGCCGCTGCGCGGCGAAGTTGGCCAGCTGGGCGCCGATCGCGATCAGCAGCCCGCTGAGCAGCGCGAGGTCACGCCCCTTGCGGCTCGACAGCAGCCGTACGTTGGCGGTGGCCACGGCCCGCGCCAGGGTCACACAGCCCAGCAGCAGCAGCGGAACGGCCACGACGGCGAACACCGCCCCGGCCGCGCCCCGGGCCACCGCCACCACCGAGCCGACGGCCAGGCAGAGCGTGAACAGGGGGCCGATGCCGACCAGCGACGACGCCAGCAGCGCCCGTACCAGCGGCCGCGGGCGCAGCGGCAGCATCACCAGCCGGCTCGGGTCGAGCGTCTCGTCGCCGCTGGGGAAGAACAGCGGCATGAAGCTCCAGGCGAGCGCCAGGATCGCCGCGAGGATCACGACGACCGTGCCCGCGTGCGCGTTGCCGTGCAGCAGGGCCAGCCCCAGCGTGACGAAGAAGCCCACCACCAGTGCCAGCACGAGGGTGCCGAACCAGGCCGCCTTGCGCTTCGAGGAGCCCTTCAGCCCGTTCTTGAGCAGCGACAGCTTCAGGCGGACGAAGAGCGGCGTCAGGGAGAGGGCCGGGGCGGCGGTGACGGGTGCCGCGGGCGCGGCGGTGGTGACCGGGAGGGTGCTCATCGGCCGCCGCCCAGCCAGTCCAGGGAGTCGCCCGCGGCCCGGTCGTGCGCTCCGACCAGTTCCAGGAACGCGCTCTGGAGGGAGGGCGCGGCGCCCCGCACGTCGGCCAGCGGGCCCGCCGCGCGGATGTGGCCGCCGGCCATGACGGCCACCCAGTCGCACAGCGACTCGACGAGTTCCATCACGTGGGAGGAGAACACCACGGTGGCCCCGGACGCGGTGTAACGTTCCAGCACTCCGCGGATGGTCTGCGCGGACACCGGGTCGACGCCTTCGAACGGCTCGTCCAGGAACAGGACTTCCGGGTTGTGCAGCAGCGCGGCCGCCAGCCCGATCTTCTTGCGCATGCCCGTCGAGTAGTCGACGACCAGCTTGTGCTGCGAGCCCGCGAGGTCCAGCACGTCCAGCAGCTGCGTCGCCCGCTTGTCGGTCTCCTCGCCCGGCAGACCGCGCAGCCGGCCCATGTAGCCGAGCAGTTCCCGCCCGGAGAGCCGCTCGAACAGCCGCAGCCCCTCCGGCAGGACGCCGATCCGCGACTTTACCTCGGCCGGGTCCGCCCACACGTCGTGTCCGGCGACGAACACCCGCCCCATGTCGGGGCGCAGCAGTCCGGTCACCATCGACAGCGTCGTCGTCTTGCCCGCGCCGTTCGGTCCGACGAGCCCGATGAACCGGCCCGCCGGGATCTCCAGATCGATGCCGGCCACGGCCACCTGCTCGCCGAACCGCTTCCACAGCCCCTCTATCCGCACGGCGGCGGGCGGCGCGGATCGCACGCCCCCCGTTCCGCCGTCCGTCCTGCTCGTCGCATCACCCTGGTCCGGCATGCGCCTGCCTCTCGTTCTGATCCCCGTGGTCGTACGTTCCTCACCATAGGAGCAGGGGACGAGGCGGCAGCAGTTACTTATGTCATGAACTCAGGCGGTGCGGCCCGCGCGCGCGGCGGCGGCCTGGCTGCCGCACGCGTAGGCGAGCGCGTCGATCAGCTCCTCGGCGTCCGGCAGCCACCGGTTGGCCGGAGTGGGCTTGCAGGCCCACTGCACCGGGCCCCGGCCGCCGAAGCGGGTGGGCGGCGCGGCGACGTACTCGCCCTCGCCCCGCGCGACCATGTCGATCGCGGGCGCCGACCAGCCCAGCTTCCGTACCAGGTCCGGCACCTTCGCCCCGGCGCCGGGCAGGACGAAGAACAGCATCCGGTGGTCCGGGGTGAGGGTCACCGGGCCGAGGGTGCGCTGCATCCGCTCCAGCCGCGCCACGGCGTGGATCCCGGCGGCGGAGGGCACGTCGATGGCGTCGAAGGTCCGGCCCGTCGGCAGCAGGATGGAGGCGCGCGGCTGCTTCGCCCAGATCCGGCGCACCTGTACCGCGCTGCCGGTGGCCAGCGCCGCCCAGTCCTTCACCGCCGGGTGGGCGCCCGGCGCGGGGCACTCCGGGTTCCCGCAGGAGCACACCTCCCGGCCGTCGCCCGCCTCCAGCCAGGTGCCCGCGAAGACATCCCAGTGCCGTTCTTCCGCGTACCGCACGGCATGGTCCAGCAGCTGCTCGCCGCGCTGCTTGGGGATGGGTGCGGTCTCCGTGACTCCGATGGTCTCTTCCACGCCCATCACAACTCCCGCACCCAGCCGGGGTTACGGGCGTAAACCGGCCCGTGGGCGGAGCATCGATCCTGCAAATGGGGCGCACGGAAGCACGGGCGGGGGCGCGTAGGAGCCCGGGGCGCGGTCCGTGGGTAGCGACACCACGCAGAGAGGAAGATTCTCCGCACATCAGGCGGGAAGTGATCATTCCAACGCTCTCCCGCGGCTTCAGGGGGTTTTCATGGCAGCCAGGCCTCTCCTCGCCCGCCAGCCGAACGAACGGCTGCAGGCGCTCATCCAGGAAGCCGGGTGCTCCAACGCCGGGCTCGCCCGGCGCGTGAACATGTGCGGGGCCGAGCACGGCCTCGATCTCCGCTACGACAAGACCTCCGTGGCCCGGTGGCTGCGCGGACAGCAGCCGCGCGGCCGGGCACCGGGCATCATCGCCGAGGCGATCGGGCGCAAACTCGGCCGGACCGTCACCATCGACGAGATCGGCATGGCCAACGGCAAGAACCTCGCCTCCGGCGTCGGCCTGCAGTTCTCCCCGACCGTCATCGGCGCCATCGAGCAGGTCTGCGAGCTGTGGCGCAGCGACGTCGGCCGCCGCGACTTCCTCTCCGGCTCCAGCGTCGCCGCCTCCGCCCTCGTCGAGCCCAGCCGCGACTGGCTGATCACCGGCGCCGACCCCCAGGTGGCCCGCAACAGCGGCTCGCGCGTCGGGATGCCCGACGTCGAAGCGGTACGGGCGACCACCGAGGCCCTCAAGGAGCTCGACCACCGCTTCGGCAGCGGGCACGTGCGCCCGGTCGTGGTGCACTACCTCAACTCCGTGGTGTCCGGGCTGATCGGCGGCTCCTACCGGGAGCCGGTCGGGCGGGCACTGTTCGCGGCCGTGGCCCGGCTGACCGAACTCGCGGGCTACATGGCGGTGGACACGGGCCAGCCGGGCCTCGCCCAGCGCTACTACATCCAGGCGCTACGGCTGGCCCAGGCGGCCGGCGACCGCGCGTACGGCGGCTACGTCCTGGCCGCGTCCATGAGCCACCTCGCCGCCGAACTGGGCAACCCGCGGGAGATCGCGCAGCTGGCCCGGGCCGCCCAGGAGGGCACGCGCGGTCAGGTCACCCCGCGGGTGGAGGCGATGTTCTACGCCGCCGAGGCGCGCGGGCACGCGCTGCTGGGCGATGCCCGGGCCACGGCGGTGCTGTCCGGGCGGGCGGTGACCGCGCTGGAGCGGGCGGAGCCCGAGTCGGGGGACGACCCGGTGTGGATCCGCCACTTCGACCAGGCCTACCTCGCGGACGAGCTGGCCCACTGCCACCGGGACCTCGGCCAGGCCGACGCGGCGGCCCGGCGGGCCGAGGAGGCCCTGCGGGGGCTGCCCGAGGCCAAGGCGCGGCGCCGGTCGATCGGGCTGCTGCTGCTGGCGGCGGCGCAGGTCCAGCAGCGGGAGGTGGAGCAGGCCTGCCAGACGGCGGCCAAGGCAGCCGATCTGCTGGACTCGCTGCGCACCCGGCGCGGGGCGGAGTACCTGGAGGACTTCCGGGCCCGGCTGGAGCCGTACCGCGAGGAGGCGGCGGTGCGGGAGTTCGCGGCGCGGCTGGAGGTGGCGGCGGTCTGAGCCGGGGTGCGGCTCCGGGTGGGACTGACCGGGGCGGCCGGTGACCGGGTAGCGTGGGCCGACGGTTCCGTACGTGCGGGCAGGTCGGTGAAGGAGTTCCCGGTGACGGAGAGCGGACAGGGGAGCGGTCATGAGGCCGCCCCGCAGGCCGGCGCGCCGTGGGGCCCGGACCCGGGGCCCGCGGCGCAGCAGCCGGAGTACGGGTCGGGGCAGCCGGAGTACGGCGCCCGGCAGTCCGAGTACGGCTCACCGCAGCCGGAGTACGGCGCCCGGCAGCCGCAGTACCCGGCGTACGGGGTGCAGGAGCAGCAGGCGCCGGACGGTCCCGCCTACGGGTACCCGCCGCAGGCCGCGCCCGGGTACGCCCCGCAGCCGGGGTACGGGTACCCGCCGCCGGGGCACGTGGTCGGCCCGGGCTTCGAGGGGCCGGGGGACCCGCACGGCTACGGGTACCCGCCGCTGCCGGAGGCGGTGACCCAATACATATCGCCCATACCGGGCACACCGGGCCCCGTTGAGTCGGCGACCCAGTACATCCCGCCGGTCGTGGACGGGCCTGCCCAGCACGAGGCGGCGACGCAGTTCATCCCGCCGGTCGTGGACGGGCCTGCCCAGCACGAGGCGGCGACGCAGTTCATCCCGCCGGTCGTGGACGGGCCCGCCCCGCACGAGGCGGCGACGCAGTTCATGCCGCCCGTTCCGGCCGCTGGTGGGCCCGCCCCGCACGAGGCGGCGACGCAGTACATCCCGCCGGTCGTGGACGGCCCCGCCCCGCACGAGGCGGCCACGCAGTTCATCCCGCCCGTTCCGGCCGCGCCCGCGGACTCCGCCGTGCAGGGTTTCGACGGCCTGTTCCGCAGCGATGAAGACAGCGCCGGCCACACCCGGCAACTGCCCAAGATCCAGGAGCCGGTGCCGCGCCGGGCCCCGCGCGGCCGCGGGCCCGTCGGGCCTCCGGCAGGCCCCGTACCGCCCCAGCCCCAGCAGCACTACGCCCCCGCCCCGCCCCCGCCCGCCCCGCCGCGCAAGATCTCGGCCGGGGTCATCGCCGCCGCGGTCATCGGCCTCGCCGTGGCCGGCCTCGGCGTCGGCTCCCTGCTCGGCGACGGCGGCAAGGCCGCCAACAGCGACCCGGGCGCCGCCGAGGCCCCCGCCCCGACCGGCTCCGGATCGGCGGCCGGTGACGCCCAGGTCGATCCGGCCCGCCCACAGGCCGTCCAGCTCGACAAGGTGCTCGCGGACAGCAACGAGAGCCGGGCGGCGGTGATCAAGGCCGTCGACGACGTCAAGAGCTGCCGCAACCTCGACCAGGCGGCCCTGGACCTGCGGGACGCCGCGAGTAAGCGCGACGACATGGTCACCCGGCTGCAGGATCTGAAGATGGACGAGCTGCCGGACCACGCGAAGCTCGCCGCCGCCCTCACCAAGGCGTGGAAGTCCTCGGCCGCCGCCGACCGCAGCTACGCGGGCTGGGCGGACGACGTCAACCACGACAAGGGCAAGTGCAAGGACGGCAAGGCGAAGTCCACCGACAACGCCGCCGACGGCAACAAGTCCAGCGGTGAGGCGACGCGGGCCAAGGAGTCGGCCGCGACCATGTGGAACTCGATCGCGGCCAAGTACGGCCTCACCCGCCGGGACAAGACCGAGCTGTGACGCCCGGCGCCCCGGGCGTCAGGCTGCGCGGGGCGCCTGTTCCAGGGTCGGCGTCATGTCCTGGGGCTCCTCGCCCGGCTGCGCGACGAGCCGGCCCTGCTGGACGACCTGGAAGGTGACCCGCCCGTTGGAGATGCGCGGGAACCCGGCGACGGCCCGTACGTCCTGGTAGCGCCAGCTGAGCTCGGGGGTGAGGCCGCCGGTCTGGACGCCCGCCGTCTGGTTGAGGGTCTTGGCGATCTTGCGCGCGGTGACCTCCTCGTCACGCTTGAGGCGGCCGACGACCTCGTTCAGCACGGTGTACGCGATCCAGGTCGTCTGCGTTCCGCTGTCGTCGGGGTCCACGCTGTCGTCGCCGAAGGCCTGTTCGGAGATCACCTTGCGCATCGGTCCCCACAGGGGGTCGCCGGCCACCGGGTACCAACTGGTGAGGTAGGCGCCCTCGAAGGGGCTCTCGCGGCCGCCGGTCCGGTCGACCAGCGCCTGGCTGACGCTGCCGAGGACGGAGGCGATCTGCGGCTTCTTGTGCTTGTCGTCGGTGCGGCGGAAGGCGTCGAGGAAGGTCTCCGTGCGCTCGCCGAGCACCGCCGTCACGCAGCCGCGGTCCTTGGCGGCGGTGCCGGTGGAGTCGGCCAGCGCCTCGCGGGCCTGCGCCGTGTAGTCGGCGCCGTCCTCGGCCGCGCGGATGTCGGCGGCGTCCGGCACTTTGTTGGCCCGCAGCCCGGCGTTGAGCAGCACCGGCATGGAATCGCCGGCGAGGGTGTCGGGGCGGACCAGTGCGACCTGGCCGCACACCTTGCCCAGCTGGTGTCCGGCGCCCGCGAGGAGGACGGGCTGGCCGCCGTTGACGGGGTAGGACAGAGTGCTCTCGAACTCCTCGGAGGAGACCCCGTAGCCGCCGATGAAGGGGATGCCCTCGGCCTCCAGGGGGGCCATGAAGGCGCGGCCGTGCTGGCTGTACGAGCCGACGACCGCGACGGCCTTCTCGGCGATGGCCTTGCGCGCGCAGTCGGCGGCGCCGGTGGGGGTGTTCCGTTCGTTGCAGGTCAGGACGCGCAGCTTGTGGCCGTTGATGCCGCCCTTGGCGTTGACCCAGCGTTCGTACGCCTTGGCCATGCCGGGCATGCCGGGCATGTTGGTCGCCTTGGTCCCCATGGGGGCGAAGGTCATCACCGTGATGGTGCCCCCGGAGCCCCCCGAGCCCCCGGGGGTCACCCCGCATCCGGCGACGAGGCACGCACCCATCGCCGTGGCCAGGAGGGTGCGGGACAGGGAGGTCGTACGTCGCCGGTCGGTCATGTCCACGCACCATTCCGCCCCCGGGGGAACGCGAGCATGAGGTGTACACAACATGTGGTGACCGGAAGGTGAATTGCGGGGGTCCGGTCACGCACAGGTGCTTCAAGATCGCGCCATGGGGGAACGTACGATCGAAAGCGTGACATTCGCCCAAGGTTCGAAGAACTCTTCCCGCCGCGGCGGCCGCTCCTCCACCATGGGCGGCATGCCCCTCAACGACATGCCGTGGTGGCGCTGGCGCAGCAACGTGCGCTCGGCGCTGCACATGCTTTCCGACCCGGTGTTCCAGGAGGAGGTCTGGCAGGCCGGCGTCGAAGGGTACGGGGACCTCACCGACGCCGTGTACCGGCTCGTCGAGGACACCTGGCTCGACAGCTGGTCGGCCGAGAAGTACGTCGGCACGATCTTCCGCGACTCGGGCGAGGCGGCCCTCGTCGACCTCGCGGTCCTGCGCGTGCTGCGGATCCTGCACCAGGTCGGCCCGGACGCGCCCGTGTCCGTGTACCTGGAGCACCACGCCTGGCCCGAGGCGGTACGGGCGGCGCGCGAGGCCCACGTACGGCTCGCGACGGCGGACGGGGACGATCCGGACGCCGCGCCGCGCTCCCTCGAACTGTTGAGAATCATCACCCGCGCGGTGTGAAAGGCTTTGCCGTCATGAACGATGACCCGCAGCGCCAGGCGCAGCCGCAGCAGTACGTCCTTACCCTCTCCTGCCCGGATAAAAAGGGCATTGTGCACGCCGTGTCCAGCTACCTGTTCATGACCGGATGCAACATCGAGGACAGCCGGCAGTTCGGCGACCGCGACACCGGTCTGTTCTTCATGCGGGTGCACTTCGAGGCGGACGCGCCGGCCACCGTGGAGAAGCTGCGGGCCAGCTTCGCCGCGATCGGGGACTCCTTCAAGATGGACTGGCAGATCCACCGCTCCGACGAGCGGATGCGGATCGTGCTGATGGTGTCGAAGTTCGGGCACTGCCTCAACGACCTGCTGTTCCGGTCGCGGATCGGCGCGCTGCCGGTGGAGATCGCGGCGGTGGTCTCGAACCACACCGACTTCGCGGAGCTGGTCGGCTCCTACGACATCCCGTTCGTGCACATCCCGGTGACGAAGGACACGAAGGCGGCCGCCGAGGCGGAGCTGCTGGAGCTGGTGCGCGCGCAGAACGTCGAGCTGGTGGTGCTGGCGCGGTACATGCAGGTGCTGTCCGACACCCTGTGCCGGGAGCTGAGCGGCAGGATCATCAACATCCACCACTCCTTCCTGCCGAGCTTCAAGGGCGCGAAGCCGTACCACCAGGCGCACGCGCGGGGCGTGAAGCTGATCGGCGCGACCGCGCACTACGTCACGGCCGACCTGGACGAGGGCCCGATCATCGAGCAGGAGGTCGAGCGGGTGGGCCACGAGGTGACCCCGGAACAGCTCGTCGCGATCGGCCGCGACGTGGAGTGTCAGGCCCTCGCCCGCGCGGTGAAGTGGCACAGCGAGCACCGCGTGCTGCTGAACGGCACCCGGACGGTGGTCTTCGCCTGACGCGGACGAGCCGCGTGGGCCGCGGGTTGCGCCTGTAGCGCCGCCGGACGACGGCGCTACAGGCGGCTGAGCGAAGCCGCCGCGGATCGCCTCGCGGTCGCCGTGCTGGCCCGCCGCCGCTTCCTCCGGGGAGATGTGGCCGGCGGCCAGCTGGCAGAACTCCAGGCCGTCCAGCGCGATCTCCGCCACCGTGTGGTCCGACGACGGCTTCGCCGCCGGGGAGTCCAGGGCGATGTCCCAACCCCCGCCGCCCGCACCCTCGATCTCCAGGTGCAGGGTCCGCCCCGGGGCGCCCGCCGCGACCAGGCCGCGCGGCGGTCCCGCCAGACCCGCGCGGCGCCGCTCGGCCAGCGCGCCCGGCAGCAGGCGCGCCGCCAGGTCGATCATGCGGTGCAAGTGCGGCCCGGACGGCGGCTCGTACGGATAGTCCACCGCCTCCGCGATGTCCCACGCGTGCACCCAGCACTCGAAGGCCCGCTCCAGGAACGCGTCCCCCAGCGGCAGGGCGAAGCTCCCGTAGTCCACCTCCAGTTCGGCCACCCCGTGGCCCGCGAAGGAGACGGTGCGGACCAGGGTGTGGCCCTGCTCCCGCCACGGCTCGCGGACCTGGCGGGTGGCCGGGTGCGGTGCGGAGTCCCAGAAGAACTCCGTGCGCTCCGCCGTACCGCCCGACGGAGCCTGTGCGCCCAGCGGGTCGTCCAGCCCGAGCGCCGTCGCGACGAGCCCGTCCACCGTCAGCAGGTGGCCGATCACCCCTGCCACGGTGGTGCGCCGCGACCGGCGCCGCTCCTCCTCGAACCACTTGAGCCGGACCGGGGTGTGCCACTCCGAGTCGCCGAAGTCCCGCAGCAGGGCGTCGAGGCGGGCGGTCTCGGTGTCGTACGGGGTCGCCCACGCCGGGACGGGGATGCGGGCCGGGCGCTTGCCCAGGCAGTCCTCCAGCACCCGCGAGCGCAGCAGCGGTTTCAGGTCCAGGCTCTCCTCCGGGTGCAGCAGCCCGACGGCGTCCCGCAACCGCAGCGCCTCTTCGGCGCAGGGCGCGCACTCGGTCAGGTGGTCCTCCACCGCCCGGGTCTCCTCGGCGGAGCAGGCGGCCAGCGCCCACGCCCCGAGCAGGGACTTCAGTACGGCGTGCGTGGGCGGCGGTTCCGGCGCGGCTACCGGTTCCGGCGCGGGTACGGGTACGTTCACGGGCTCCGGCACGGGCTTCGGGCCCCGCAGCGGTTCGAGGTCGTCGGCGGCCCAGCGCGGGCCCGGTATCCGCGCCGCACCGCCCACGGGCCGCTCGTAACCGTCGTCGGGCGCGTCTTCGGCGGGGCCGGTCATCGGGGCGTTCCATATCCGGGCGGGCCGTATCCGGGCGGGGCGGTGTCCTCCCGCGGGAGGGCGTTGGCGGTCGACAGCAACTGGAGGCCGAGCCGCAGCCGGCGCCGCGCCTCGTCCTCGCTGATCTTGAGGTCGGCGGCGGCCTGGCGGTAGTCGCGCCGCTTGAAGTACGCGAGTTCCAGCGCGGAGCGCAGCGGCGCGGGCATCGACGTGACGATGTAGTCCGCGCGGGCGGCCGCGTTGGCGCTGCGCACCTTCTGCTCCAGCTCCTCGCGGGAGCCGCGGCCCAGTTCGGCCTGGCGCAGCCGGGCCACGGCCTGGCCCTGGGTGATCCGGGCGACCCAGGAGCGCAGGGAGCCCTGCTTGGGGTCGTAGGCGTCCGGGTTCTCCCAGATGTACCCGAACACCTCGCGGGTGATCCGGTCCGCGGCCGTCTCGTCACCCAGCACCCGGTGCGCGAGGCTGTGCACGAGCGAGGCGAAGCGGTCGTACAGCTCCCCGAGCGCGGCGGCCTCACCGCGGGCGAGGCGTTGCTGCATGCGGCGGTCCCAGCGCGGTGGTGCGTCCTTCGGCATCGTGCCCCCAGCCCAGCCGTGTGTCGACCCGTCGAATGTAGTCGGCACCTGGCGGGATGCGCCCGTCTTTGGGCGAAGCCCGCCCCGGAAGTGTGCCCGTCGTGCTACGGGCGGCACGGGTTGCCCGGCGGAACATGACGCCCGCATAGGCACATTTGTACGCGCCCTGCCGCGCTTCCCGTGCGCGGGTTCGATGCGGCCATCTCCCCGACGGCTCCGCTTAACGCACGGGCCACCGAGGACGTACGCTCCTGCCTTGTCTTGATCTGCACCTCTTGACCGCACGTCTCGACTGCACGTCTCGACCGCACCTCAACTGCACCCACACGCACATGTGAAGGCGGAACGCCGAATATGGACAGCGCAGAGTACGAGCGCAAGATCGCCTCCCGATTCGCCACCTTCGACCAGGACGGGTCCGGCTACATCGACCGGGAGGACTTCAGCGTGGCCGCGCGGGCCGTACTGGCCGAATTCGGCGTCCGGGCCCGGTCGGACAGGGGCCAGGCCGTCTTCGCCGGCGCGGAGGCGTTCTGGCAGGGCATGGCCGGGATCGCCGACGTCGACGGGGACCAGCGGGTGTCACGCGAGGAGTTCGTGACGGGCGCGGTGAAGCGGCTGCGCGACAACCCGGAGCGCTTCGCGGAGATCGCCCGGCCGTTCCTGCGCGCGGTGATCGCGGTGGCCTCCGGCGACGGCCCCGCGGACGGCGCCTCCCCGGCCGCGGCGACCCGCGTCCTGCGCGTGCTCGGCACCCCGCCGGAACTGGCGGCCCAGATCGCCACGGCCCTCGACGCGGACGGCGACGACCGCATCTCGGAGGACGAAATCCTCAAGGCCTTCGCCGCCTACTGCGGTGTGGCCGCCCCGGACGCCTGACCGGGGCGGGGCGCCGGGGCGGGTTCCACGGGGGACATCAGTCGCGGCGCTCTCCCCGGAGCAGGGCCGCGGCGATGACCATCGCGGTGAGCAGCAGACCGGCCCCGATGCCGAAGGCCAGGTGGTAGCCGCCGGTGAGCGCCTCGGCGGAGGTCCGGCCGGCGGAGGCGAGGGAAGCGGCGCGGGAGGCCGCCAGGGTGGACAGGACGGCCACGCCGAGGGCCATGCCGATCTGCTGGGTGGTGTTGAACAGGCCGGACGCGAGTCCCGCGTCGTGTTCGCCGGCCTGTGACATGGCCAGGGCGGTGAGCGCCGGCAGGGCCAGGCCGAAGCCTGCGGCGAGCAGCATCACCGGCAGCAGGTCCCGTACGTAGTCGGCGTGCACCGGCAGGCGGGTGAGCAGACCCAGCGCCACGACCAGCAGGCCGAGCCCGGCGGACAGGACGGCGCGCTCACCGAAGCGGGAGTTCAGCCGGGCCGAGACGCCCAGCGAGACGACTCCGATCACCAGGGCGGCCGGCAGCATGGCCAGACCCGTCGCGCCGGCCCCGTACCCCGACACCTTCTGGAGGTAGAGGGCGACGAGGATCTGGAACGAGAACAGCGCGGCCACCATCAGCATCTGCACGAGGTTCGCGCCGACCACGGCGCGGGAGCGGAAGATCCGCAGCGGCATCAGGGGGGTGCGGGCCGTCGCCTGCCGCGCGGTGAAGGCCGCCAGCAGGACCAGGGCCAGCGCCCCGAGGCCGAGGGTGTGCGCGGAGGACCAGCCGTACTCCTCCACCTTGACCACGCTGTAGATGCCCACCATCAGCCCAGTCGTGACGAGTACCGCGCCGAGTACGTCGGCCCCCGCGGGGGTGCCGGGGGCCGCGGGGGCGGCGGGGATCGCGGGAACGGCCAGGAGCAGTGCCGCGAGCCCGATCGGCAGGTTGATGAAGAAGATCCAGTGCCAGTCGAGCGCGTCGGTGAGGACCCCGCCGAGGACCTGGCCCAGCGAGGCGCCCGCCGCCCCGGTGAAGGAGAAGACGGCTATCGCCCTGGCCCGTTCCCCGGGTTCGGTGAACAGGGTGATCAGGATGCCGAGGCTGACGGCGGAGGCCATGGCACTGCCCACGCCTTGGAGGAACCGCGCGGCCAGTAGGACGGCGGGGGAGGCTGCGTATCCGGCGAGCAGCGAGGCGGCGGTGAAGACGCCGGTGCCGGCCAGGAACATCCGCTTGCGGCCGATCAGGTCACCGAGCCGGCCCGCGAGGAGCAGGAGGCTGCCGAAGGCGATCAGGTAGGCGTTGACGACCCAGCTCAGGCCGGCGGGGGTGAAGCCGAGGTCGTCCTGGATGGCGGGCATCGCGACGGTGACGATGCTGCCGTCGAGGACGGTCATGAGGACGCCGGTGGAGAGCACGGCGAGTGCGGTCCAGCGGGAGCGGAAGCGGGAGCCGCGGGCGGCGGCGGGCAGGGGGGAGGTGCGCGTGACGGCGGACATCGGTCTGTCTCTCTCTCCGGTGAGCGGGCGGAAGGCCGAGCGATAGTGAGACCGTAGCAGATGGTTTCGTTGCAGACGATTTATCTCGGACCTAACGGTTAGGCTGGGTCCATGACCGCCATGTCACCCGCCCGGACCGAGCCCGATCTCTCCTTCCTCCTGGACCACACCAGCCACGTCCTGCGTACGCGTATGGCCGCCGCCCTCGGCGAGATCGGGCTCACCGCCCGCATGCACTGCGTCCTCGTCCACGCGCTGGAGGAGGAGCGGACCCAGATCCAGCTCGCCGAGATCGGCGACATGGACAAGACGACGATGGTCGTCACCGTCGACGCGCTGGAGAAGGCGGGGCTGGCCGAGCGGCGGCCTTCCACCAAGGACCGGCGGGCCCGCGTCATCGCCGTCACCGAGCGGGGCGCCGCCGTCGCCGCCGAAAGCCGGCGCATCGTCGACCAGGTCCACGCCGACGCCCTCGGCTCGCTCCCGTCCGCCGACCGCGAGGCGCTGCTGCGCGCCCTCGGCCTCCTTGCGCAGGGCGCTCTCGACAGCCCCTCCGACACCCCCCGCCCGGCCCGCCGCGCCCGCCAGTGACGCCCGCCGGAGCCCATGCCGAAGGGCGCGTGCGGACCTCGGCCATCCATGGGCGGGGGCACCGGTGCGGGCCCGGACCCGCCGGCTTACGGAGCCGGCGCCGGGACGCCGCGCAGGGCTTGGCGGACCGCCGTGGCGTGGGCCGATACGGCGGTCGGGGGGAGCGGGGTCCGGCGGGGCGGTCGGTCGGGGGTGCGGGCGCAGGGGGTGCAGGGGGCGCCCGGGGTGCTGAGCGGGTTGCGGCACGCCGGGCATTCGGGCAGGGGTGCCGCCGGGGCGGCGGGGTCGCGGCGGGTGCGGAACGCGGGGAGTTTGCGCACGAGGCGGTCGGCCAGCAGGGCGCGGGCGGAGTGGACGGGGCGGGGTAGCCCGTCCGCGAGCAGGGAGCGGGCCTCCAGCTCCGGTACGCCGTGGTCCAGCCACTGTTCGGCGAGGGGCGCGAGGGCGAGGGTCTCTTCGGCGCTGAGCGCCAGCCGTGGCTCGTAGACGCCGAGCCGCTGGAGCAGCGCGCCCCCTCGGCTGACGGCCTCCGTCAGCTTCACGGGTTCAGGGAGGGTGGGTTTTTTCTCCTCGTACTGCTTCGCCCGAAGGGGGAACGTTCCCGGGTTCCCGACGGCCGGTTCACCGGTGGCCGGTACTGCGGGAACCGGCTCCCCAGCACCGTACGGGGTGTCGAAGACGAGCACCTTCGTGCGTACTTGCCCGGTCAGGGCGTCCCGTACGGTCTCCCGCACGTAGTAGCCGTACTTGATCAGCTCGTCGACGGCCTTGGAGACCCCGCGCCGCCCCACTCCGGGGTTGTTGTCGGCGAGGGAGCGTACGTCCTCGCGGACCTGGTCCGGCTGGGACAGGAGGTAGCCGAGGATCCCCCGGGCGGTGAAGCTGAGGCGCCGGTCGCGGAGGAGTTCGTTCCCGAGGACGGTGAACGCGCGCGTGCGGGGGCTAAGGTGAATGTGCATCGAAGGGCCTTTACTTCGGTGTCGGACCCCGGGGTGTTGGCGCACCGCCGGGGTCACCTGTCTTCAGTTCGTGGTGAGCCGGACGCTAGCGCACCTTTTTGCCCAACTGCCAGCTATGGCCAGGCATTTACCCCCTGTGTGGATGCGCGCCCGATGAAGATCGAAGATCTGAGGATCTGTTGAGCGGGAACGGTTTGTTCCGCTGATTAGCTGAGACCACAAGCCACCCCCCAACACGAGAGGCTTCCGCTCAGCCATGTCCAAGGTCATAACCCCCCGCCGCACCGCCGCTGTTCTCGCCGTCGTCGCCGCCACCACGCTGATGGGCACCGCGAACGCCAGCGCCTCTCTCATTTCGCAGGACGGCATGCGCATCGCCGCCTACGAGAACAGCCTCAAGAGCAGCACCGAGGAAGGCGCCGCCGACGCGCTGCGCGACTTCGACGCCCTGACCCACGACAAGCAGGTCAAGTTCCTCAACTACGCCGAGGACCCCGAGAACCTCAAGGCCCTCCTCGAAGAGGTCGCCGACGTCCCCGAGACGGTCAACCCCGCCCCCGTGCACCAGCTGGTGAACCTCAAGGGCGGTGACGTGCAGATCGCCTCCGACAGCGAGGCCACCTTCACCCCCGACGCGGGCGACGCCTCCGGGGTCTCGGCCGCGGGCAAGCTGCACGCCGGCTGGTGGGACACCACCTACACCGTCCGCCAGAAGATCTTCGGCATCACCATCACCAAGCTGAGCGTGTGGGTGAACTACCACACCAACGGCTCCAAGATCGACCGCGTGGACCACGCCGACTGCGGCAAGCGCAACTTCAACGGCGCCGTCTCCATCGGCCACGGCGTCCCGAAGGCCCAGCTGGCCAGCGGCAACGCCATCGGCCAGGTCGTCTGGGAAGGCTCGATCATCTACAAGGGTTTCGGCGTCGAGATCGACAAGCGCCAGCAGGTCGTCGCGAACGCCTACGGCTTCAAGAGCGGTTACCTCAAGAACATCTAATGGGGACAGTCGCCATGGGCTGAGAGCGGGTGCGGCGGTTTCCTGATTCACCCCCCACAACGGGGAATCGCTTTCGCCGGTCTCCGAAATCCCTTATCGGTCTCGGAGGCCGGCGGCGTGCTTTCACGCGTAGCGCTCGCGGAGTTTGTACTTGAGCACTTTGCGGAGGGCTTCGTTTCTGGGGAGCGCCTCGACCAGTTCCAGTTGTTCCGGGAGCTTGTGCGGGGAAAGGCCCTGGGAGCGCAGGTGGGCGGTGACCGCCGTCAGCGTCAACGGGGGTGCTGACGGCGGTTGCTCGACCACCGCGCAGACGCGTTCGCCGCGGTCGGGGTCCGGGAGGCCGATGACGGCGGCGTCCGTGACCTCGGGGAGCAGGTGGAGGAGGTCCTCGATCTCCTTCGCCGAGATGTTCTCCCCCTTGCGGATGATGACGTCCTTGCTGCGGCCGGTCAGGACCAGGTGCCCGGCCGGGGTGAGGTGGCCGAGGTCGCCGGTGATCAGGTAACCATCGGCGTCGAAGGCCTCCGCCGACCGGTCGGGGTCCAGGTATCCGCGGCAGACCGCCTCGCCGCGCAGGCGGACCTCCCCGTCGGCGGACGGCGGGAGCGGGGTGCCGTCCGGGGCCGTGATGCGGATCGACATGCCCTGCGGGGGCCGGCCCTCGGTCGTCGCGAGGTTCTCGTCCGTGTCGTCCGGGTCCCCCATCGTGATCATCGGGACTTCGGTCATGCCGTAGCCGTGGGTGAGCTTGCAGCCCAGCTCGCGGACCACCGCGTGGTAGACCTCCGGCGGCTTCGGGGCGCCGCCGCCCGCCAGCAGGCGCAGGCTCGGGATGAGCCTCCTGCCGGGGTCCTTGCGCTGTTCGGTGAGGAACATCGAGTAGAACGCGGTGGAGCCGCCGGCGATGGTGACCCCGTGGCGGCGGTACCCGTCCAGCGCGTCCGGCATCGCGAACTTCTCGAACAGGACCGCCGGGAACCCGTACAGCAGCAGCATCACCAGGTAGTCCGGGCCGCCTATGTGCGCGTACGGGAAGGCCACCGAGCCGACGTCCCCCGGCCCCGGCCGAAGGGCGTGCGCCAGGCAGGAGCCGCCCGCGATCAGGGACCGGTCGGTGTGCAGCACGCCCTTGGGGTCGGAGGTCGTGCCGGAGGTCCAGTAGATCCAGCGCACGTCCGTCCCGGAGGCGGGTGGTGCGGGCAGCGCGGCCGGGTCGCCCGCCGGGAGGTCCCGGTAAGCCCGGAAGACGCCCCGCGCCCCCAGCCGGGCGGCCATGGCGGCGTGGTCGAAGCCGCGCCACTCCCCGGGGACGGCGAAGAACTCCGCTCCCGACTCCCGCAGCGCGAAGCCGGCCTCACGGTCCCGGTAGAAGGGGATGACGGGCGTCTGGACGGCGCCCAGCCGGGCCAGGGCGAGCGAGAGCAGTACCGTCTCGATGCGGGTGGGCAGTTGCCAGGCGACGACCGTGCCCGGGCGCACCCCCATCCCGTACAGGCCCGCCGCGACCCGCTCGGCGCGCTCGTGCAGCGCACCGAAGGTGAGGGTGCGGTCGTCGGCGGGGTCCGGGGCGGCCTCGATGAGCACGGGGGCCGCGGGGGTGAGCGCGGCCCGGCGGGCGACGAGCTCCCAGAGAGTGGCGCAGCCGCCGAGGGCCCGCGCCGTTTCCACGGCCGCCCCGCGAGCCGTGCCGGGGTCCGCCGCCGCCCCGCGGTCCGCCGCCGCCGTCCCGGCCCCGTCCGTCGCCGTCATCCCGGCCTCCCCTTGGCTGACGATGTGTCAGATCTGGCGAGAGCGTAGGGCTCCGGCGCTTGCCGGTCCAGAGGTGGCGGGGCTAGCTTATTTCTGACGGTCCATCAGATACGGCGAGGGGACACCTGACACCATGGACACGGAACTGCCTCGGATCATCAGCGTCGACGACCATGTGATCGAACCCGCCCACCTCTTCGACGTGTGGCTGCCGGCCGAATACCGCGACCGCGGCCCCAAGGCGCTGACCGCCGGCATAGGCGACCTCGTCTACACCGGAGGCAAGTACGTGATCTCCATGGATCCCGACGGACCGCCGACCGACTGGTGGATCTACGAGGACCTCAAGTTCCCGTACAAGCGCAACATCGCCGCCGTCGGCTTCGACCGAGACGACATGACCCTGGAGGGCATCACCCGCGAGGAGATGCGCCGCGGCTGCTGGGACCCCGCCGCGCGCCTCGCCGACATGGACCTGAACCACGTCGAGGCGTCCCTGTGCTTCCCGACCTTCCCCCGCTTCTGCGGCCAGACCTTCGCCGAGGCGCACGACAAGGAAGTGGCCCTCGCCTGCGTGCGCGCGTACAACGACTGGATGGTCGAGGAGTGGTGCGGGGACAGCGGCGGACGGCTGATCCCGCTCTGCATCATCCCGCTCTGGGACATCGACCTCTCGGTGGCGGAGGTCCGGCGCAACGCCGCACGGGGCGTGCGCGCCGTGACCTTCTCCGAGATCCCGACCTACCTCGGCCTGCCGTCGATCCACTCCGGGTACTGGGACCCCTTCTTCGCCGTCTGCCAGGAGACCGGCACCGTCGTCAACATGCACATCGGCTCCTCCTCCCAGATGCCCGCCGCGTCCCCCGACGCGCCGCCCGCCGTCCAGGCCTCGCTCAGCTTCAACAACGCGATGGCCTCGATGATGGACTTCCTGTTCAGCGGGGTGCTGGTCAAGTTCCCGACGCTCAGGCTCGCCTACAGCGAGGGCCAGATGGGCTGGATCCCCTACGCCCTGGAACGCGCCGACGACGTGTGGCGCGAGCACCGCGCCTGGGGCGGGGTCCGCGACCTGATCCCCGAGCCGCCGTCCACGTACTACTACCGGCAGATGTTCTGCTGCTTCTTCCGCGACAAGCACGGCATCGCCTCGCTCGACGTCGTCGGGCGCGACAACGCGACCTTCGAGACCGACTACCCGCACGTCGACTCGACCTTCCCGCACACCAAGGACGTCGCCCTCGACCACGTGAAGGGCCTCGACGACGAGACCGTCTACAAGCTGATGCGCGGCAACGCCATCCGCATGCTGGGCCTGGACCTGGACCGTGACCGCGGAGACCGCCGGCGCGGGGACCGCCAGTGGAGCTGACCTACACCGAGGAGGAGCGGGAGTTCCGGGCCCGGCTGCGCGAGTGGCTCGCCGAGGAGCTGCCCGCCCTGCCCCCCAGGCCGTCCCCCGACGACTGGCCGGCCCGCCGCGCCTACGACGCGGGCTGGCAGCGACGGCTGTACGACGCCGGGTACGCGGGCCTGCACTGGCCCCTGGACGCCGGGGGGCGCGGCGCGACCCCGACCCAGCACCTGATCTTCCTGGAGGAGACGGAACGGGCCGGCGCTCCGTACGTCGGCGCGAACTTCGTCGGACTGCTGCACGCGGGGCCCACCATCGCCGCCGAGGGCACCGCCGCGCAGCGGGCGCGCTGGCTGCCGCCGGTGCTGCGCGGCGACGAGATGTGGTGCCAGGGGTTCAGCGAGCCGGATGCCGGCTCCGACCTGGCCTCGCTGCGCACCCGCGCGGTCCGCGACGGCGACGACTACGTGGTGACCGGCTCGAAGATCTGGACCTCGCACGCGGAGGTCGCCGACTGGTGCGAGCTGCTGGTCCGCACCGACCCGGGGGCCCCCAAGCACAAGGGCATCAGCTGGCTGGCCATGCCGATGGACGCGCCCGGGATCACCGTACGGCCGCTGCGCACCCTCGCGGGATCCGCCGAGTTCGCGGAGGTGTTCCTGGACGAGGTGCGGGTGCCGGCCGCGAACCGGGTGGGGGCGGAGAACGACGGGTGGCGGGTCACGATGGTCACGCTGTCCTTCGAGCGGGGCACCGCGTTCGTCGGCGAGGTGGTGGCCTGCCGCCGCACGCTCGCGCTGCTGGCCCGGACCGCGAAGGAGAACGGTCGCTGGGACGATCCCGTCCTGCGTCGCACCCTCGGGCGCCTCCACGGGGAGTTCGGCGCCCTCTGGAGGCTGACGCAGTGGAACGTCAGCGAGTCCGAGCGCTCGGGCGGCGTCCCCGGCACGGGCGGCAGCGTCTTCAAGCTGGCGTACTCCCACGCGCGGCAGGAGCTGTACGAGGCCGCGGCGCAGGTGCTCGGCGCGGGCTCGCTCGTGCTGGACGAGGAGTGGGTGCCGGACCGGCTCTCGTCCCTGTCGTACACCATCGCGGCGGGCACCTCGCAGATCCAGCGGAACATCGTCGCCGAGCGCGTCCTCGGCCTGCCGAAGGGGCGGTGAGCGGCGTGGACTTCCAGCCGAGCCGGGAGCAGCGCGACCTGCGTGCGGGCGTACGGGGCCTGCTCGCCGGGCGGTACGGGCGCGAGGCGCTGCGGGCGTCGGTGGAGGCGGGCGCCGCGGTGGACCGGCGGCTGTGGCGGGAGCTGGGCGATGCCGGGTTCTTCTCGCTGCGGCTGCCGGAGGCCGACGGCGGGGTCGGGCTCGGGCTCCCGGAGGCGGTCCTGGTCTTCGAGGAGGCCGGGCGGGCCCTGCTGCCGGGGCCGCTGGTGGCCACGCACCTGGCGGCCGGGGTGGTCCCGGGCGCCGCGGCCGGGACGACGGTGGTGACGGCGTTCGACCTGGACGGGCCCCTGGTGGCCCACCTGGCGGAGTCCGACGCGGTGCTCGGGGCGCCGGAGCCGCCCGAGGGCGAGCCGGTGCGCTCGGTGGACCCGCTGACGCCGCTGCACCGGGTGGGCCGGACCGGGCAGGCCGACGCGCACCGGGACGAGGGCGCGCTGCTGACGGCCGCGCTCCAGGCCGGCAGCGCCCTGCGCACGGTGGAGCTGGCCGTGGCCCACGCGCGCGGGCGCGAGCAGTTCGGGCAGCCGATCGGGGCGTTCCAGGCGGTCAAGCACCTGTGCGCGGACATGCTGGTGCGGGCGGAGCTGGCCCGTACGGCGGTGTACGCGGCGGCGGTGACGGGCGACCGGGCCGAGATCGCGGCGGCGAAGCTGCTGGCCGACGAGGCGGCCGTGCGGGGGGCCCGCGACTGCCTCCAGGTGTACGGCGGGATGGGCTTCACCTGGGAGGCGGACGTACACCTGCACCTCAAGCGGGCGTGGGTCCGCGCGGAGCAGTGGCGGACGGCGGCGCGGGCGGAGGAGCTGTTGGCGGCGGACCTGCTGGGGTCGTGGCCGTGCGGGTCGGGCCCGTGAGGCACGGGACGAACGAGGCGGGACTCATGTCCGATTACGGAGAGTTGATATCGGTTTGTGTCCTTCGGCCGCCCCCTTACGGACCGGAGTCGGGGCGCGCTCCGGTACGCTCCGACGAATGCGAGCGGTTGAGCGGCGTGAGCGTCGCACAGTATGCACCACGCCTACTCCTTCGCGCTGGAATATGCCCGAAGCGCTTGTTGTGGTGACTGTATGTCAACCATGCTGCTCCGCAAGGGGGTCACTGGCCGTGACCCCGTTCCGTCGTGAGGCGAAGTGTCCGCCGGTTCGGATGGTGTGAGCGGTGCAGGTGCTTCAGGTTCAGCTTGAGGTAGGAGCGGACCCCGCCGAGGTCGGCCGGGCGCGCCGGTGGGCGCGCTCCCGGCTGGCGGGTTCCGGGATAGGGGACGACGAGCCGCTCGCCGAGACGCTGATCCTGCTGATCTCGGAGCTGGTCACCAACGCGGTCGTGCACACCGGCTGTCCCGCCGTGCTGCGGATGCTGTTCGGGGGGCCCGGGGTGCGGGTCGAGGTCGCGGACGCCAGCGACCGGGCGCCCGCCCGGCGGCAGGCCGCCGGGGACGACACCGGCGGGCGCGGCCTGGAGCTGGTCGACGGGCTGGCGGACCGCTGGGGCTGGCAGCGCGAGGGCGCGGGGAAACGGATCTGGTGCGAGATCGACCGGGCGAAGAAGGCGTGCGCCGACCGCGCCGAGGACACCCCGGAAAGGTCTGCCGAATTCTTTGCCCCGATCGGGGAACCCCGCGTGTACCTCTAACGAGGTGTTGACGGTTCGTCACGTGTTGATCACTCTGGTGGGGAGCGATTCGTCGCGAGGGGACGCCAAGGGTCCTGCCTTGACGAGTGCGGGTCGTGGGGTGGCGGCTGCCGTGCCGCGCTCGGGGCGTGCATGCGCGTACGCCGCCACCCAGTAGGTCTCCCTCCCGCGCGCCGGTGGTCGCGTCGGAGGCCGGGCGCCAGGAACACGTGGTCGGCGGGGCGTACGCCCCACTCGGGGGTCACAGGACGGCGACGGGGGCCACCGGGGTGCCGGTGCCGCCGACGAAGGGTTCCGGCATCGCCGACAGGAGGAACGCGTAGCGGCCGGCTTCCGCACAGGCTGTGGACAACGTTTCGAGGTTCCAGTTCTGGCCCTGGAGCATGCCCATCTCGACCAGGTCGAGCGCGTGCACCGGCAGCCACAGGTTCTCGATCTCCGGCGGGAAGACCTCGAAGGTCAGGGTGTCGTTGGCGACGGCCGCCACGTCCCGCGAGTGGAACCACTCCGGGGTGCGGACCGACAGGCCCGGTGAGGGGAAGCCGTAGCCGTGCTTGTCGCCCGCCAGGTACACCCGGACCTGACCCGTGCGGACCAGGACGACGTCACCGGCCCGGACCGTGACCCGGCCGAACTCCTCCGCCTCCGCGAGGTCCTCGGGGGTCACCGCGTGGTCGCCCGGCAGCCGGTCCAGGCCCTTGGCGCGGGCCACGTCCAGCAGGACGCCCCGCGAGACGACCGGACCGGCCTTGTCGATGCCGCTGTACTCGGCCCGGCCGTGCGCCGTGATCGAAGCGGCCGGACGGCCGTTGTAGATCCGCCCCGAGTGCGAGACGTGCGTGAGCGCGTCCCAGTGCGTCCCGGCCTGGAGCCCCATCGTCACGGCGTCGTCGCTGCACGCCACCGTGCCCGGACCGAACAGCTCCTGGTTGATCTGCACCATCGTGTGCAGCGGGTTGACCCGGCCGGGGATCAGACCGGCCTGGACCCCGTCCTCCTTGAGCGGGAGCGCCAGCGGGACCCGTAGGCCCGTGCGGACCTCGGCCGCCGCGGCGCGCACCACCGCGTCGGTGACCAGGTTCAAGGTTCCCCTCTCGTCCTCGGCTCCCCACCGGCCCCAGTTGTTGACGCGCTTGGCGATGTCGTGGAACTCGGCCGGCAGGGTCATGGCCTCATCAACTCCCAGGGCTTGTGCTGCGGCATCGGACTGCCCATAGAATCTAACGGTCCGTCAGAAACTGCGGAAAGGGGTCGGGCGTGGGGAACTTCCTGGCAGGCAAGGTCGTCGCCGTCACCGGGGCGGGCCGGGGCATCGGACGGGCCGTGGCACTCGCCGCGGCCGCCGAGGGGGCCAAGGTCGTCGTCAACGACTACGGCGTGGGCATCGAGGGCGGCGAGCCCACCAGCGAGGTCGCCGCGTCCGTGGTCAAGGAGATCGAGACCTCGGGCGGCGAGGCCGTCGCCGTCGCCGACGACATCTCCACCATGGCGGGCGGCCAGCGCATCGTCGACACCGCCCTCGCGCGGTACGGGCGCGTCGACGGGGTGGTCTGCGTCGCCGGCATCCTGCGCGAGCGGATGCTGTTCAACATGTCCGAGGAGGAGTGGGACCCCGTGGTCGCCACCCACCTCAAGGGCACCTTCACCGTCTTCCGCGCCGCCTCCGCCGTCATGCGCCGGCAGGGCTCCGGCACGCTCATCGGTTTCACCAGCGGCAACCACCAGGGCTCGGTGGCCCAGGCCAACTACAGCGCCGCCAAGGGCGGGATCATCTCCCTGGTCCGCTCGGCCGCCCTGGGCCTGGCCAAGTACGGGGTCACCGCCAACGCCGTCGCGCCCGTCGCCCGGACCCGGATGTCCGCCAACGTACCCATGGAGCTCAAGGAGATCGGCGAACCCGAGGACGTCGCGGCGCTCGTGACGTACCTGCTCAGCGACCGGGCGAAGGCGGAGGCGATCACCGGGCAGGTGTACACCATCGCGGGCCCGAAGATCGCCGTGTGGGCGCAGCCGCGCGAACTGCGCGCCGGGTACGCGGAAGGCTCCTGGACCCCCGAGAAGATCGCCGACTTCCTGCCCGGGACGGTGGGCACCGATCCGATGCCGATGCTCGCGCAGCTGGAGGCCATGGCCAAGGCGGCGGCCGCCAAGGACCGCCCCAACGCGTGAGGGGGACCCATGGACTTCGGCTTCGGGCCCGAGGACGAGGAACTGCGCCGCCGCGCCCGGTCGTGGCTGCGGGAGCACCTCGTGGGCCCGTACGCGAACGCCCGCGGACTCGGCGGCCCCGGCAGCGAGCACGAGGGGGTCGAGGCGCGCCGCGCCTGGGAGCGCGAGCTGGGCCGGGGCGGCTGGATCGGCCAGGGCTGGGAGGTGCCCGACGGGGCCTACGGGCAGCGCCGGCTCTCGTTGACCGGACAGGTGGTGTGGGCGGAGGAGTACGCGGCGCTGCGCGCCCCCGGACGGGTCGGCCACATCGGGGAGAACCTCCTCGCACCCACCCTCGTCGCCCACGGCACCCCGCAGCAACGGGACCGCTACCTGCCCGGGATCGCCCGCGGCGAGGAACTGTGGTGCCAGGGGTACAGCGAGCCGGGCGCCGGCTCCGACCTGGCCGGAGTCCGTACGGCGGCCGTCCGGGACCCGGCCGACGGGCGCTACCGGATCACCGGACAGAAGATCTGGACCTCCCTCGCCCGGGAGGCCGACTGGTGCTTCGTTCTGGCCCGCACCGAACCGGGCTCCCGCCGCCACCGGGGCCTGACCTTCCTGCTGGTGCCGATGGACCAGCCGGGCCGGATCGAGGTCCGGCCCGTCCGCCAGCTGACCGGGACCAGCGAGTTCAACGAGGTGTTCTTCGACGGGGCGGTGGCCGCCGAGCCGGTCGGCGGCGAAGGCGACGGCTGGAGCGTGGCCATGGGCCTGCTCGCCCTGGAGCGGGGCGTCTCCACCCTCGTGCAGCAGATCGGCTTCGCGGCCGAACTGGAACGGGTCCTGGCCGCCCACGCCGCCTCGGGGGCGGACGACCCCGTCCTGCGGGAGCGGCTGGTGCGCCAGTGGGCCGAGCTGCGCACCATGCGCTGGAACGCCCTGCGCACCCTGGGCGGCTGCGGCGACCCGGGCGCGCCGAGCGTCGCGAAGCTCCTGTGGGGCGGCTGGCACCGGCGGCTCGGCGAGCTGGCGGTGGCGGTACGGGGCGCGGCGGCCACCGCCGGACCGGCGGACTGGGGCCGGGAGGACCCGTACGAACACGGGCTCGACGAGGGGCAGCGACTCTTCCTGTTCAGCCGGGCCGACACCATCTACGGCGGCTCGGACGAGATCCAGCGGAACATCATCGCCGAGCGCGTGCTCGGCCTGCCCAGAGAGACGCGGTGACGACATGCGAGGCGTCGTGTTCGACGGCAAGCAGGCCCAGGTGGTCGACGATCTGGAACTCCGCGACCCGGGCCCGGGGGAGGTGCTGGTCGCGATCAGGGCGGCCGGACTGTGCCACAGCGACCTCTCGGTGATCGACGGGACCATCCCGTTCCCGCCGCCGGTGGTACTGGGGCACGAGGGGGCGGGGGTGGTCGAGGCCGTCGGACCCGGCGTCACGCACGTGACGGCCGGGGACCACGTCTCGCTGTCCACCCTGGCCAACTGCGGGGCGTGCGCGGACTGCGACCGGGGCCGGCCGACCATGTGCCGCAAGGCCATCGGCATGCCCGGACAGCCCTTCTCGCGCGGTGGGAAGCCGTTGTTCCAGTTCGCTTCCAACTCGGCTTTCGCGGAGCGCACGATCGTCAGGGCCGTGCAGGCCGTGAAGATCCCGGAGGACATCCCGGCGACCTCGGCCGCGCTGATCGGCTGCGGGGTCCTGACCGGGGTGGGGGCAGTGCTGAACCGGGCGCGGGTGGGCCACGGCGAGACGGTGGTGGTGATCGGCGCCGGCGGCATCGGGCTGAACGTGCTCCAGGGCGCCCGGATCGCCGGGGCCGGGACCATCGTCGCGGTGGACGCCAACCCGGCGAAGGAGGCGGTGGCCCGGCAGTTCGGGGCCACCCACTTCATCGACGCGTCGGCCGCCGGGGATTCCTCGGCGGCGGTCCGCGAGATCCTGCCGACCGGCGCGGACCACGCCTTCGAGTGCGTGGGCCACGTACGGCTCATCCGGCAGGCCGTCGACCTCCTCGACCGGCACGGGCAGGCGGTCCTGCTGGGCGTGCCCGGCTTCAAGGAGGAGGCCTCCTTCCAGGTGTCGTCCCTGTACCTGGACAAGACGATCATGGGCTGCCGGTACGGGTCCTCCCGGCCGCAGCGCGACATCGCGCTGTACGCCGAGCTGTACCGGCAGGGGAAGCTGCTGCTGGACGAGCTGGTGACGGAGGTCTACCCGGTGGAGGACTTCGCGAAGGCGGCGGACGACGCCCGCCACGGCCGCGTCGCGCGGGGGGTGCTCACCTTCTGAGGCTCGTCGGGCCGCTGGCACGGGCGCCCGTCGCCGACCGGCACCGCACGCCACGAAAGGCGGGGGCCCGGTAGGGTGCGCCGGATGAACAGTTCTTCTCATCACCCGGCCGGCTTCCGTCTGATCGTCACGGGGGGAGGAACCGGGGGGCACACCTATCCCGCGTTGACCGCGATCCGTGCGCTCCAGCACCGGCTGGCGGCGGAGGGCAGGGCGGTCGAGGTGCTCTGGATCGGCACGGCGGAAGGCCTGGAGGCCCGGGTGGCACCGGCCGAGGGCATCGCCTTCAAGACCGTGGCCACGGGCAAGATCCGCCGCTCCAGCAATCCGCTGAAGATGGTGAGCCCGGCGAACGTGAAGGACATGGCGCGCGTGCCGCTCGGCGTGGCCCAGGCCCGGAAGATCATCGCCGACTTCCGGCCCGACGTGGTGCTCGCGACGGGCGGATACGTCGCCGTCCCGGCCGGCCTGGCCGCCCGCATGTGCCGCCGCCCGCTGGTCCTGCACGAGCAGACCGTGCGGCTGGGCCTGGCCAACCGGAAGCTCGCCGGTTCGGCGACGCGGATCGCCGTGTCGTCGGAGTCGTCGCTGCCGCTGCTGCCGGAGTCGGTGCGCGGGATCGCCGTCGTCACCGGCAACCCGATCCGCCCCGAGGTGCTGACCGGGCACCCGGACAAGGCGGTGGAGGCGCTGGCCCTGCACGGCTTCGACCGGCGCCTGCCGACCGTGTACGTCACCGGCGGCGCCCAGGGCTCCCAACAGATCAACGACGTCGTACGGGACGCACTGCCGTGGCTGCTGGAGCGGGCGAACGTGCTCCACCAGTGCGGGCCGGCCAACGTCGACGGCCTGCGGCAGCGCGCGGCGGCACTTCCGCCGCACCTGTCGGGCCGGTACTACCTCGCCGGGTTCGTCGGCCCGGAACTCCCCGACGTGCTGGCGCTGGCCGACGTCGTGGTCTCCCGAAGCGGCGCCGGGACGCTCGCCGAGCTGACGGCGCTGGGCAAGCCCGCGGTGTTCGTCCCGCTCGCTTCCTCGGCCGGGAACGAGCAGGCGCACAACGCCCGCCACCTGGAGGAGGCCGGCGCCGCCGTCGCCCTGCTCGGTGACGTCACCCCCGACCGGCTCAAGGACGCGGTCGGCCCGCTCCTCACCGACCCCGCGCGGCGGGAGTCGATGGCGGCACGGGCCCGGGCGCACGGACGGCCGGACGCGGCGCACAGGCTGGTGGACGTGCTCCTGTCCGCCGCATCCGGCTGACCGGTCGGGGCCGGGCGGGCAGCTGCGGCCCGTGGGGCGCGAGCCGGCCGGCTCACGGGGCGAAGCGGCCGAACCTGCCCCGGTGGAAGAGGAGGGGGTCGCCCTCGCCGGATGCGCCGAGGGCCTCGACGCGGCCCACGACGATGAGGTGGTCGCCGCCCGTGTGGACGGCGTGGATCCGGCAGTCGATCCAGGCGGGCACGGCGTCCAGCTGCGGTGAGCCGGTCGCCGGGGACGGCCGGTGGGCGACGCCGGCGAACTTGTCGGTGCCGCTGACCGCGAACGACCGGCACAGCGCCCCTTGTTCGGCGCCCAGGACGTTGACGCAGAACACCCCCGCCCGGGCGATCCGGGGCCAGGTGGTCGACGTACGGGCCACCATGAAGGTGACCAGGGGCGGCTCCAGGGACAGGGAGGCGAAGGACTGGCAGGCGAAACCGGCCGGTCCGGCCGAGCCGTCGGTGGCCGGGGCGGTGATGACGGTGACCCCGCTGGCGAAGTTGCCGAGGACGGCCCGGAACTCGGCGGCGCCGACCGGCGCCCGCTCGTCCTCCCGGACCGCCCGCAGGTCGGGGCGCGGCAGTGGATCCGGCTCCGCCGCGGCGGAGGTGGGGGAGCCGGCCGACCTGAGGTATCGGACGACGGTGGCCGCCATCCCTGCGTGTCCCATCACGATTCGATTGAAGCTGACGGTTCGTCAGATGGGAAGGGGCGGGAAGGGGTGGAGCAGCCCGGCCGTGGAGTGGCGCCGCGCCGCTCTACCCCGGTCGGGTGAACCCCGGCCCGCCGGAGACCCGTACGCCGGACAGCCGCGCGCGGGCTCGGCATGGTGGCGGGGACCGGCGTGCCGCCGTACGCCGCACCACCGCAGACACCCGGGAGACCCCATGCTCGGCACCGATTTCCGTACCGGCTCGCCCAACTGGCTCGACCTCGGCACCCCCGACACCGACGCGGCCGTCGCCTTCTACCGGGGCGTCTTCGGCTGGGACTTCGCCTCCGCCGGACCCGAGGCCGGCGGGTACGGCTTCTTCCAGCAGGACGGCAAGACCGTCGCCGGGATCGGACCGCTCACCGAGGAGGGCGCGAAGTCGGCCTGGACGGTGCACTTCATGAGCCCGGACCTACAGGCCACCGTCCGGGCCGTGAGGGACGGCGGCGGCACCGTCCGGGTGGAGCCGATGGACGTCATGGGGGAGGGGTGGCTCGCCCAGTTCACCGACCCGCAGGGCGCCCAGTTCGCCTCGTGGCAGCCCGGCAAGACCGCCGGCCTGGAGGTGGCCTCGGCCGAGAATTCGCTGGTCTGGGTGGAGCTGCACGCGCCGGACCCGGTCGCGGCCATCTCCTTCTACAACGGGGTGTTCGGGTGGCGCAGCGAGGAGATGCAGGCGCCGGGGATGACGTACCGGGTGCTGAGCACCAAGGAAGGCGGCGACCAGCGCGAGGCGTCCTTCGGCGGGGTGGCGCCGCTGGGTGACGGCGCGGGCGGCGGCGGCCTCGGGCCGAGCTGGGTGCCCTACTTCCACGTCGCGGACGTGGACGCCACCGTGGGCGCCGCGCAGGGCAACGGAGGCTCGGTGCTCATGCCGGCGGCGGACGTGCCGGACGTGGGCCGGATCGGCTGGGTGGCGGACCCGTTCGGGGCCACCTTCGCACTGCTGAAGCCCAGCCCCCGGATGTAGGCCCCGGGCCCGGCCCCCCGGCGTACTCAGCGGCCGAGGTACTTGGGGGTGCGGCGCTCGACGAAGCCGGCCACGCCCTCGTTGGCGTCGGCGGTGGTCATGTTGATCTCCTGGGCGGCGGCCTCGGCGGCCAGGGCTGCCGCCCGGTCCCCGTCGAGGGAGGCGTTGACCAACTGCTTCGTCAGGGCCAGGGCCCGGGTCGGGCCCTGGGCCAGGCGCTCCGCCCAGGCGCGGGCGGTCGCCTCCAGTGCCTCGGCCGCGACCACCGTGTTGACCAGCCCGAGGCGTTCCGCCTCGGCGGCGGGGACGGCGTCGCCGAAGAACATCAGCTCCTTGGCCTTCTGCGGCCCCAGCAGCCGGGGCAGCAGGTACGCGCCGCCGCCGTCCGGGACCAGGCCCCGGCGCACGAACACCTCGATGAAACGGGCCGGTTCGGCCGCGATGACCAGGTCGCAGGCGAATGCGAGATGGGCGCCGATCCCGGCCGCGGTGCCGTTGACGGCGGCGATGACCGGCTTCTCGCAGTCGAGCACCGCGGTGATCAGCCGCTGGGCGCCGAGCCTGATCATCCGCGCCACGTCCCCCGCGACCCGGTCACCGGCGGCCGGGCCGCCGCGCAGGTCGGCGCCCGCGCAGAACCCCTTCCCGGTGGCGGTGAGGACGACGGCCCGTACCCCGGGATCGCCGGACGCCTGCGCGAGCAGCGCGATGACCCGTTCCCGCTGCTCCCGGGTGACCGCGTTCATGGCCTCGGGCCGGTTGAGCGTGATCCACGAGACGCCGTTGTCGACGCGGTGCAGCACCTCGTCCTCGGGGGCGCGGTTCATGGCTGGACTCCGTTCGTGTCAGGGGCGTCCCGGCCGCCCGGGAGCCGGGGCGCGGGGGCCCGGATCGTGGCTCGGAGCGGCGGCGGCAGGCGTCATCGGCAGACGGCCAGGGCGTCCAGGGCCACCGCGCCCTGCCCGCGGGGGAGCACCATCAGGGGGTTGATGTCCAGCTCGGCGAGGGTGTCCCCCAGTTCCAGCGCCATCCGCTGGGCCCGCAGGACGACCTCCACCAGCGCGTCCACGTCCGCCGGGGGTGCGCCCCGTACGCCCTCCAGCAGCGCGTGCCCGCGCAGTTCGGCCAGCATCGTCCGGGCCTGGTCCTCCCCGAACGGCGGTACCCGCACCGCCGCGTCGCGCAGGACCTCCACCAGCACCCCGCCGAGGCCCACCGTCACCGTCGGGCCGAAGAGGTCGTCCTGGGTGACGCCGACGACCATCTCCACGCCCCGCTCGACCATCTGGCAGACGAGGATGCCGTCCAGCGGGATGCCCTCGTAGCGGGCGATGTCCGTCAGCTCCCGGTAGGCGTCGCGGATCTGGCTCGCCGAGGTCAGGCCGATCTTGACCAGGCCCAGCTCCGTCTTGTGCCCCAGCTGGGGCCCCGAGGCCTTCATGACCACCGGGTACCCGACCAGCCCCGCCGCCCGCACCGCCGCGGCCGCGCTGGTCACCAGCTGCTCGCGCGGGACCCGGATCCCGTACGCCCGCAGCAGCTGCTTCGCCGCGTGCTCGCTGAGCTGCCGGCCGGGGCGCATCAGGGCCTGTGCCTTGCGGTAGGAGGGGGACGGCGTGCGCGGGGCCTCCTCGAAGGGCGATCGGTAGGACGCGGTGAAGCGGTGGTGGCCCAGGTAGGCCCGGACGGCGCTGATGCAGTTGCCGAAGGTGCGGAAGGTGGCCACGCGGGAGGAGCCGAGCAGCGTGGTGCGGTAGGCCTCCTCCGTGCCGACCGGGGAGCCCCAGATCACGCAGATCAGCTTGTCCGTCCGCTCGGCGGCGTCCACCAGGTCCTGCGCCAGCTTGTCGCTCATGGGCGGGAAGGGCCCGGTGATCGGACAGATCAGGACGCCCACGGACGGGTCGGCGAGGATCGCCTCGATGATCTTGGGGCCGCGCCAGTCGCCGACGGGGTGGCCGCCGTTGTCGACGGGGTTCGCGACGCTCAGGTACTCCGGGATCCACTGGTGCAGCTCGTCCTGCTTGGCCTGCGAGAGGGTGGGAAGGGTGAGCCCCGCCTCCGTGGCCAGGTCGGAGAAGTGGGCTCCGGTGCCACCGGAGATGGAGTACACGACCACCCCGTCGGCCCGGGGCCGGCGCGCGCGGGCCAGCAGGGCGGCGGTGTCCTGGAGCTCGTCCAGTCCGTCGACCCGGATCACCCCGAACTGCCGCATGGCCGCGTCCACCACCGCGTCGGCGCCCGTCAGCTTCCCGGTGTGGGAGGCCGCCATCCGGGCGCCGGTCTCGGTACGGCCGACCTTGACGGCGACGACGGGCACCCCGGCCCGCGCGGCCCGGTCGGCGGCGAGCAGGAAGGCGCGGCCGTCCTTGAGGCCCTCCACGTAGCAGGCGATCGCCCCGACCTCGGGCCGCTCGGCGAAGTAGGAGATGAAGTCCGCGGTCTCCAGGTCGGCCTCGTTGCCCGTGGGGGCCCAGTGCGAGAGCCGGATGCCGAGTTCCTGGAGGGCGTAGACGGGCCGGCCCTGGTGGCCGGACTGGGTGATCAGCGCGATGGCCGGGCCGTCGAGGTCCGCGCGGAACGCCTCGAAGGCGTTGAGGTTGGTGTTCGGGCCGAGCAGGCGCAGGCCCGACCGGCGGACGGCGGCGGAGAGCCGGGCCTGGGCGGCGGCTCCCGCGTCACCGGTCTCGGCGAACCCGGAGGCGAAGGCCACTGCGAACTTGACCTTGGCCTCGGCCAGTTCCTCGATCACCGGGAGCGGGTCGGCCACGAGCAGGACCGCCAGGTCCACCTGTTCGGGCAGCTCGGCCACGGAGGCGTGGCAGGGCAGTCCGAAGACGGTGGCGCGGGTCGGGTGCACCGGGTGCAGCCGGGCGCCGACGCGCTCCGCCCAGGCGATGAGCTGGCGGGTGATGCCGGTGTTGGGTCTGCCCTCGGCGTCGGAGGCGCCGATGACGGCCACGGCCCCGGGCCGGAAGAACCGGTCCAGGTCGGGCACGTCGGAGCGCAGCGGCCGGCCGCTGACGTCGAGTGCGGCCGCGTCCTCGGCGGTGGGGGCCGCCGTGGAGTGGACGGCCGTCCGGGGGGTCTCGCCGCAGGCCTCGACCCGTGCGCGGAAGTCGGTGGTGAGGGTGCCGTGAGTAGATCCAAGCATCGTTCCGCCCGCTCCTGCTCGATGAACTCCATGAGTCTCGCTAGCTGACGCATAGTCAGATTACTGAACTGACACGCCGTCAGGAACAGGGCTGCGCAGGAAAGATGGTGGAGGTGGTGTGTGGAACGGTCCCAGAACCCCGGGCGGGGGGTCCAGGACGGTTTCAGCCGACCCTGCGCCGGCGTCGGCGGCGTTCGGCCGGCCTGCGGCGGGCCACGACCTTCGCGATCTTCTCCGCGTCCAGGGCCATTTCGCGGAACATCCCGCTGACGGGGTTGGTGAATCCGGTGAAGTAGAGGTCCGGCGCCCCGGCGGGGTTGCCGGCGCCGTGCGCGAGGGGGCGGCCGCGCCCGTCGAGTACGCCGAGGTGGCCGACCAGGCCCTCCAGCGCCCGCCGGTAGCCGGTGGCCGCGATCACCACGTCCGGGGTGATCCGGCTGCCGTCCGCCAGCTCCACCCCGGCCCCGTCGAAGGCGGTGACGGCGGCGACCGGCTCGACCGCGCCGCGGCGGACCGCGTCGATCAGCCCGACGTCCTGGACGGGGATGGCGCCCTCGTGGACCCTGCTGTACAGGCCGGTGGTGGGGCGGGGGAGCCCGTACGCCGACAGGTCCGGGACGGTCGCCCTGGCGACGAGTGCGCCGAGCCGGTCCACGAGCCGTACCGGCAGCCGGCGCACCAGGATGCCGGTGCGCTGCGCGGGCCAGCCGGCGCTGGAGCGGCGCACGATGTGCGGGGCGGTGCGCACGGCGAGCCGCACCCGCGCCGCGCCGCCCTCGGCGAGGTCGACGGCTATCTCCGCGCCGGTGTTGCCGACGCCGACCACGAGCACGTCCCGGCCGGCGTACGGGGCGGGGTGGCGGTACTCGGCGGCGTGCAGCAGCCGCCCCCGGTAGCCGGCCCGGCCGGGCCAGTCGGGCAGCGCCGGGGTGTGGTTGAACCCGGTGGCCACGACGACGGCCCCGGCCGCCAGCTCGCGGCCGCCGCTGGCGTGCAGGGTCCAGCCGGCCCCGTCGGCGGCGCGCTCGATCCGGGTCACCTCCACGCCGGTGACCAGTTCCAGCTCGTGGAACTCGGCGTACTTCTCCAGGTACCGCACGACGTTCTCCCGCGCGACCCAGCGCCCGAAGCGGCGCGGCAGGGGCAGGCCCGGCAGGCCGGAGAGGCGCCGCGTGGTGTGCAGGCGGAGCCGGTCGTAGTGGGCGCGCCAGGAGGCGCCGACGGCGTCGGACTTCTCGACCACCACGGCGCGGACCCCGCGGGCGCGCAGCGCGGCGGCGGCGGCGAGGCCGCCGGGGCCGGCGCCGATCACGTACACGGGGCGCGGCTGGGTGGTCAGGTCGGGGGCTGTGGGGACTCCGGGCATGAGGTGTGAGCGTATCGACACAGAGGGTTGATGGGTCTCGGACGAGGAGGGAATCGATTGCGGATCGGTCACGGACCGGCTGCGGGGGCCTTGCGGGACGGGCCCCGATCGGGTCAACTGACGTACCGTCAGATCAGGGACGATGGGAGCTGCCGATGCAGACCGTCTGGCTCAGTGGGGCCGAATGGACAGCCGTGCTCCGGACAGGCCTCGGCCTGTGGTGGCTGGAGAGCTGGCGGCACAAGGACAAGAAGGGCTGGTTCGAACGCGGCACCGGCATCGCGTGGGCCGCCGACGTGGTGGGCAAGCACCGCTGGGCCTTCGTGCGGGGCGGCTTCGACCGGGTCGTCCGGCCCCGCCCCAAGCTCATGGCGTACGTGGTGGTGTACGCGGAACTCGCCCTCGGCCTCGGCCTGGTCCTCGGACTGCTGACGCCGGTCGCGCTCATCGGCGGACTGCTGCTGAACCTGCTGTACCTGGTGCTGATGATCCACGACTGGGCCGAGCAGGGGCAGAACGCGATGATGGCGCTCGTCTCGGCCGTCGCGCTCTTCGCCATGGGCTGGCAGGTCTGGTCCCTCGACGCGGCGATGGGACTGTTCCTGTGAGCGGGTCGAGCGGGTCGACGGCGCGGTACGACCTGCCCGAGGCGGACGATTTCACCCGCCCCTACTGGGAGGCCGCCGCGCGGGGCCGGCTGCTGCTGCGGCGCTGCGCGGAGTGCGGCCGGGCGCACCACTACCCGAGGGAGTTATGTCCGTTCTGCTGGGCCGGGGAGGAGCGGGTGCGGTGGGAGGACGCCGACGGGTCGGCCGTCCTGTACACGTGGTCGGTGATCCACCGCAACGACCTGCCGCCCTTCGGGGAGCGGGTGCCGTACGTGGCGGCGGTGGTGGACCTGGCGGAGGGGCCGCGCATGATGACGGAACTCGTGGACTGCGAGGCGGCGGACCTGAGGGTCGGAATGCCGCTGAGGGTCGCGTTCCGCGAGAGCGGCCCGGGTACGGCCGTCCCGGTGTTCCGTCCTGAACGGTAAACCGGCTCGCGCACCGGGGAGTTGGCGTAGCCGGTGGCAGTGCGCGCCGTATGTCACAGACCCGCACCGGTCGGGCGGAACGGCTGCGTCCCCGGGCGGGGCCCGGCGATCCTGGGACGGCGGCAGAAAGGTCCGTACCACCTCACCCCTCGGAGCAGCCGGTGTCCTCGCAGGAGATCCCCCTCACGATCACCCCCGAGCAGGCCGCTTACGGCGTGATCCTGCCGGTGTCGCTTCCCGGCGGGGACGCGCGACTGCGGATCCCGGCCGGGTGCCGGGACGGCGAGCTCGTACGGGCCCGCGTGGGCGACGGCGAGGTGCTGCTGCGGATCCGGGTGGCGGGGGCGGCGGCGGGGCAACCGACCGTTGCGTCCGCGGCCGTGCCCGGGCCGGCGCAACCGCAGCAGCCCAAGTCTTCGTCCGGCGTGGGCGGTTGCCTGGCGGTGGTCGGTGTCGTCGCGGCAGTGATCATCGGTGCGGTCGTGGTGAACAGCGGCGACGACGACAAGCACACCGCGTCTTCGTCCTCGTCCTCGTCCTCTTCGTCGCCGACTCCGACGTACAGCTCCTATTCGCCGGCGCCGCTGCCGACCGGGACCTCGTACACCTCCGGCACGAGCGGCGGTGCGGGTTCCGTCCCGTACCCCTCCTCCGCCCCCACCACGGCGGATCCGAGCCCCTTCGACACGGGTACCTGCCTCAACGGGCAGCTGCCGGACTCGACGACCGCGCAGAGCGTCGAGAACGTGGAGGAGGTCTCCTGCTCGGCGTCGGACGCGCACTACAAGGTGATCCAGCGCTTCGGGTTCACCTCGGACCTGCACCGCTGCGACGACACGCCGCGCACGGAGTACGCGTTCTCGTACCGCTACACCCTCAACGGGGCGCCGATCAACGAGTACGTGTACTGCCTGGTCGGCCTCGGCTCGTACTCGCACGGCTGAGGCGCGGGCCGGGCGGCGCCGGCCCTCACGGCCACAGCAGGGTGCGCGTCCAGGCCCCGGCGGGGTCGCGCCGGTAGTGGAGGCGGACGTGGCGGCGGGCCGCGTCGCCCTGGAAGAACTCGACCTCCACGGGCGCCAGCACGTACCGCGTCCACGTCGGCGCCGCGGCCTCGGGGTCGGCGCCGGCCCGGGCCCAGGCCGCGGCCGAGGCCTCGGCGAGCTCGGTCAGGGAGCCCAGCACCTCGCTCTGGCGGCCGGTCAGGGCCGCGGCCAGCGCCCCGCGCGAGCGCACGGCCAGGTCCTCGCGGCTCTCCCGTGCGCCGCAGGCGGTGACGTGTCCGCGGATGCGGACCTGCCGGGCGACGGCGGGCCAGTAGAAGCCGAGCGCCGCCTCGGGCCGACCGGCCAGTTGGCGGCCCTTGGCGCTGGTGGCGTGCGAGGCGAAGTGCCAGCCCTGCGCGTCGGCGTCGTGCAGCATCAGCGTGCGTACGTCGGGGCGCCCTTCGTCGTCGACGGTCGCGAGGCTCATCGTGTGCGGCTCGGGCTGCCCGGCGCGGGCGGCGTGGACGAACCACTCGCGGAACAGCGGCAAGGGCGCGGGCGGCGCCGCCTGGGGGGCGAAGGAGGGGAGCGGGGCGTCCCAGACGCGCAGGGAGTGCAGGGTGCGGTGGAAGTCGTCGCCGCCGGTCTCGCTGGTCATGGACCCATGGAACACCATCCCGGCCCGGGCGACTCCAGCCCCCTGGGTGATTGAGGCGAGGGTTCCGGGGGCCGGTCCCGGGCAGCGGCGCCGCAGTTGTCCACTGCGCGGAGCCGTCCCCTCCCCGCCCTTCCCCCGTTCCCCGGGCCCCGCCCGGACGGGTCCGGGGCTGGTCCCCGGCAGCGGCGGCGCGCCCGGGCTCCGCCCGTGGCCGCACCTCACGGGCCGGCGGACCAGGGATCGGTGGAAAGCGCCTCCGGCACGGGGCCGGCGTTCGTATGATGTGCCCTCGTCAAACGGCTAGGTGTGGGGGTACCGATGGACGACACGGGCGCCAGACGCGGGGGACGTACCGGGGCGGTGCTGCGGCGGGCGTTGACGACGCTGCTGCTGGCAGGGGTGGCCGTAGCCTGCGGGCCCGATACCGGGAGCGCCCCGGCCCGGTCACTGGCGCCGGCCACACCGTCGGCGGTCGCCTCCGCACCGCCCTCGGCCACGCCGCTGCCCGGCCCCTCGGCCACGGCTTCGGCTTCGGCCTCGGCCCCGGCGACCGTCGCCGTAGCGACACCCTCCGCCGAACCGACGACGCGGCCCGCGGCGAAGCCCACGACCCAGGACCCGGCCCCGGAGCCGACTCGCGAGGCGACGCCCGCCGCGGAGACCTCCTGCGAGATCGTCTCCGACGCGGGCAACTGCTACAAGGCGGGCCAGTTCTGCCGCAAGGCCGACGTCGGCCGTGAGACGCACGGCGCGAACGGCCGCCTCATCCATTGCCGACCGGACGGCAGTCGGTCCCGCTGGAACTACTGAGCCGCCGGACACCCCCTACCGCCCCAGCAGTACCGTCCCCGAGGAGCAGAACCAGCCGCCCGTGCCCGAGGCCAGTGCCACCTCGGGCAGCCGGCCGTCCCGCTTCGTGACCTGGCGGCCCGGGCCGGCCTCGCCGCGGAGCTGGCGGACCGCCTCCACCAGCAGGAACAGCCCCCGCATTCCCGGGTGGCAGGCCGAGAGGCCGCCGCCGTCGGTGTTGACCGGCAGCTCGCCGTCCCGCAGCAGGCGGCCCTTCTCCACGAAGGCCCCGCCGTCGCCCTTCGCGCAGAAGCCGAGGTCCTCCAGGGTCACCAGCGTCATGTACGTGAAGGCGTCGTAGATCTCCGCCAGGTCCACGTCCGCCGGGGTCAGCCCCGCCCGCTCGAAGGCGAGCCGGCCCGAGACCGCGGCCGGGGAGACGGTGAAGTCCTGCCACTCCGACATGGTGGTGTGGGAGACGGAGGTGCCCGAGCCCAGGATCCACACGGGCGCCTTCGCGGTGTCCGGTACGAAGTCCTCCGCCGCGAGCAGCACGGCGCAGCCGCCGTCCGAGCGGATGCAGCAGTGCAGCTTCGTGAAGGGGTCCGCGATCATCTCGGCGGACAGCACGTCGTCCACCGTGATCGGGTCGCGGTACATCGCGTCCGGGTTGGTCGCGGCGTTCGCCCGGGCCTGGACGGCGACCGCGGCGAGCTGCTCCGCCGTGGTGCCGTACTCGTGCATGTGGCGGCGCGCGGCCATCGCGTACTTCGCGACGAGGGTGTGGCCGTACGGGACCTCGAACTGGAGCGGGCCCCGCGCCCCGAAGGACAGGTTCGAGGTGCGCCGCCGGGCCTTGATGTCGGCGCGGGCGGTGGAGCCGTAGACCAGCAGCACGGCGTTGGCGTGGCCGGCGGCGATGGCGTCGGCGGCGTGGGCCGCCATGACCTCCCAGGTGGAGCCGCCGACGGAGGTGGAGTCGACCCAGGTGGGGCGCAGACCCAGGTACTCCGCCACCTCGACGGGGGCCAGGGTGCCGAGCCCGGCCGAGGCCAGGCCGTCGATGACGGAGCGGTCCAGGCCCGAGTCGGCGAGCGCCCGGCGGGCGGCTTGGGCGTGCAGGGCGTAGGGGGTGGGTCCGTCCACCCGGCCGCAGTCCGAGAGCGCGACGCCGACGACCGCGACCCTGCGGCGGGGTGAGGAGGCGGCGGAGGGGGGTCCGGCGGAGAGGGGTCCAGGCATGGGGCGACGGTATATCTGACATACCGTCAGGCGCTAGGCCGCGTTCCGCCGCGCCGACTTCGACGGTGACAGGCCCTGGGCATCCGCGGCCGGCCGCCCTAACATGACGCCCCGTCAGATGTGCCCAGCCACCGCTGGGAGGTGCCCCCGGGAGGAGCCCGACGATGGATGCCGCCTTCACCGCGGAGCAGGACGAGATGCGCCGCACCCTGCGCGAGGTCCTGGGCAAACGCTGCGGCCCGGATGAGGTCAAGGCCGCCGTCCGGACCGCCGCCGGATACGACCGCGAGCTGTGGCAGCAGCTCTCCCGGCAGCTCGGCCTGCCGGGCATCGCCCTCGCCGAGGAGTACGGCGGGGTCGGCTGCACGCCCGCCGACCTGGCCCTGGCCTGCGAGGAGACCGGGCGCGTACTGCTGCCCTCCCCGCTGCTGGCCACCGCCGGGCTCGTCGCACCGCTGATCGGCGCCCTCGGGACGCCCGTCCAGCGCTCGGCGCTGCTGCCCCCGCTCGCCGCCGGGACCCTGACCGCCGCACTCGCCGTACCCGGGCCGGCCCTGGCCACCGCCCTCGCGCTGACCGGCGCCAACACCCCCGGCGACTGGTCCGGGGGCGGCCGTGCCGGCGGGGTGCAGGCCCGTGGCGGCCCGGACGGCGGCTGGCGGCTGTACGGGGAGGCCGCCCAGGTGCTGGACGGGCACGGCGCCGGGCTGCTCCTGGTCGCCGCGCACACCGGCGGCTTCGCCCGCAGCCGCACCCTGCTGTTCCTCGTACGGCAGGATGCGCCCGGCCTGGTCCGGACCCGGCAGGCCACCCTCGACGAGACCCGGCCGCAGGGCCGTATCCAGCTGCGCGACGTGGAAGCCGAACTCCTGGGCGGCGGCGACGGCGACGTGCCCGGGGCGCTCGCGGCGACCGGCCGCACCGTCGCCACCGTCCTCGCCGCCGAGGCGGTCGGCGCGGCCGGCCAGGCCTTGGCCCGCACGGTGGAGTACGTGACCCAGCGCGAGCAGTTCGGCCGCGCGGTCGGCTCCTTCCAGGCGGTCAAGCACCGGCTCGCGGACCTCTACGTCCAGGTCCAGGCGGCCCGCTCCGCCGCGTACTACGCCGCCTGGGACCCCGACCAGGGCGGCCTCGCCCTCGCCCAGGCGCTGGAGGCGCTGCGGCTGACGGCCGGGGAGGCCATCCAGCTGCACGGCGGCATCGGCTTCACCTGGGAGCACGACGCGCACCTCTACTTCAAGCGGGCCGCGGCCGACGAGCTGCTCTTCGGCCCGGCCCACCGGTTGCGGGCGCACGCCGCGCAGCGCGCCGGGCTCTTCCCGGCGATCCGAGAGGGGATGGCCGTCTGATGGCAGCCGTCGGTGTCCGCCTGATGCAGAAGGTCTCCTCGACCCTGCTGTTCGCCAAGATCGCACCGCACGTCATCCCCGCCATGGACAAGGCGGTGCACAAGCTCACCCGGGGCAAGGTCATCCTCAGCGCGCAGATGCTCCCCGGGGTGATCCTCACCGCCAAGGGCGCCAGAACGGGTGAGCCGCGCACCACGCCGCTCGCCTGCATGCCGCTGGACGACGGCGCGAGCTGGCTGCTGATCGGCTCCAACTTCGGCCGCCCCGGCCACCCGGCCTGGACCGCCAACCTGCTCAAACACCCCGACGCGCAGGTGAGTTGGCACGGCAAGGACATCGCCGTCCGGGCCCGGCTGCTCCAGGGCGAGGAGCGCGCGGCGGCCTGGCGGGAGGCCTTGGCGTTCTGGCCGCCGTACGCGACGTACCAGGCGCGCATCGAGCGTGAGATCCGGCTGTTCCGCCTGGAGCGCCGCTGATCGCGGTGCGGCAGGCCACGCGGCGGACCTGGACCCCCGGGTGGGGTCCGGGATCCGCCGTTACCTGGTCGGCTTCTTGCCGGTGATGCCCAGGTGGACGAGGAGCGCCAGGTTCGGCTTGAGTTCGGCCTGCTTGACGCCCCAGGTCTGGAACCCCTTCTGGTGCGAGGCGACCGCGGCCAGCATCGCGACCAGCGAACCGGCCATCGCGGCCGGGCTGACGTCCTTGTCGACCTTGCCCTTGGTCTGGAGGTCCTTCATCGACTCCGTGAGGGAGTTGGTGACGGAGTTCAGGATCTTCATGCGGATCTTGTAGAACCGCTTGTCTCCCTCGGCCGCGCCGAGGTCGACCACCCGCAGGATCGCGTCGTTGCGGCGCCAGAAGTCCAGGAAGCCCTCGACCAGTTCCTCGGCCGCGGCCCAGCCCGCCTTGCCGACCCAGTTGCGGCCCTCGACGAGCGCGGTCAACTGGGCGCCCTCCGTGGCCATTTCCTCGGCGATCTCCAGGACGGCACCTTCGACGTCCGGGAAGTACTGGTAGAAGGTCGCGGGGGAGGTACCGGCCTTGCGCGCGACGTCGATCACCTTGACGTCGCGGTACGGCGAGGAGCTGAGCATCTCGCCGAGGCAGTCGAGCAGCTTCTGCCGCGTCGCCTGGCCGCGCCGGCCGGCGACACGCCCGTCGACGGTGCGTACTTGTCCTGTCATGCCGTCAGCTTACCGAGGGGTGATCGGCGCGCTATTCGGCCGCCTGCAAATGGGGTCAACCGGCCGCCGACCTGGGCCACAGCGCCCGCAGCCCCGGCCACCCGATGCATTTCGGCCGTTCTCGGCGCTCGTTCCGGCCCGCCGCCCGCGCCGCCACCGCCGCCGTCGCGGGCCGTCACCGCCCCCACCCGTATCGGGTCGTAATCCCCCGAATAGTCTTGTCAACAGGCTGTGGACAAGTTTTCGGACCCATCATGGCTGGGAGGCGCAGGGCGGACGAAGGGGGGCATACCCCCGCACGACGGAAGGAACCGGGCCCATGACGGCATTCGCGGAAGGCTCCCCCTGCTGGGTCGACGCCTCGCTCCCGGACGTCGAGGCGGGAAAGCGCTTCTACGGTGAGCTCTTCGGGTGGACCTTCGGCGACAGCGCGGGCGCCGAGTACGGGCACTACACCCAGGCCTACAGCCGCGGCCGCAACGTCGCCGCCCTCGCCCCCAAACCCGACGGGCGCATGCCGACCGTCTGGGGGATCTACCTCTACACCGTCGACGCGTACGCGTGCGCCGCCCGCATCCGCGCCGCCGGCGGCCAGCTGGTGATGGACCCGCAGCCCGTGGGCCCCTACGGCACGGCCGCGATGGCCGCCGACCCCGGCGGCGCGGTCTTCGGTCTCTGGCAGCCCGGCACCCACCACGGCTTCGAAGCGCAGGGCGAGCCGTACACGTACCGCTGGTCGGAGGTCTACACCCGGGCCCGGGACGCCGTCGACGTGTTCTACGCCAAGGTCTTCGGCTACGTCCCCGAGGACCAGGACGACCCCGCCTCCGGCATCGAGTACCGCGTCTGGTCCCCGCCCGGCAGCGCCCCCGGCTCCGCCACCGCCGTCATGGGGCGCAGCGTCATCACCGACGCGTTCCCGGAAATCATGCCGTCGCACTTCCTCGCCTACTTCGCCGTCCCCGACTGCGACCAGACCGTGGCCACCGCACGGCGCCTCGGCGGCCGGGTCACCGCCGATCCCGTGGACACCCCGTACGGCCGCATCGCCGTCGTCGCCGACAATCAGGGGGCGGTGTTCGGGGTGCTCTCGGAGCCCCGGACCAAAGCCGGCGGCGAAACCCGGCCCTGACCCGGGGCCGGACCAGGCGCGGGCCTGACAGAATCGGGCGTGCGCGCCGGTGGACGCGCGCTGCGGGCGGGCCCGGCGTGGGCCGGACGGCCCGTACGGGGAGGTGTGGAGGCGAGTGGTGGAGCAGCTGACGCAGCACGACCCGAGACGGATCGGCCCCTTCGAGGTGCTGGGACGGCTCGGCGCCGGCGGCATGGGGCTGGTCTACCTCGCGCGGTCGGCATCCGGACGGCGCGTCGCGATCAAGACGGTGCGCACCGAACTCGCCGAGGACCAGCTGTTCCGTGTGCGCTTCACCCGCGAGGTGGAGGCGGCGCGCGCCGTCTCCGGCTTCTACACCGCGGCCGTGGTCGACGCCGACCCGCGGGCCGCGGTGCCGTGGCTGGCGACCGCGTACGTGCCCGCGCCCTCGCTGGAGGAGATCGTCAACGAGTGCGGGCCCATGCCCGTGCAGGCCGTGCGGTGGCTCGCGGCCGGCATCGCCGAAGCCCTCCAGTCCATCCACGGCGCCGGCCTCGTCCACCGCGACCTGAAGCCGTCCAACGTGCTCGTCGTGGAGGACGGCCCGCGCGTCATCGACTTCGGCATCGCGAGCGGGGTCTCCAACACCCGCCTGACCATGACGAACGTCGCCGTCGGCACCCCCGCCTACATGTCGCCCGAGCAGGCGAAGGACTCGCGCAGCGTCAAGGGTGCCAGCGACGTCTTCTCGCTCGGCTCGACGCTCGTCTTCGCCGCCACCGGACACCCGCCCTACCACGGGGCCAACCCGGTCGAGACGGTGTTCATGCTGCTGCGCGAGGGCCCGAACCTGGAGGGGCTCCCCGACGAGCTGCGGCCCCTCATCGACTCCTGCATGCAGACGGACGCCACCCGCCGCCCCACCCCGGCCGACCTCCAGGCGCAGCTGGCCCCGCACCTCTTCGACGGCGGCGACGACAGCGGCACCGCTTCGGCCTGGCTGCCCGGCCAGGCCGTCGCCATGATCGAGGCCCGGCGCGCGGGACTGCGTACCGCGGTGGTCCCCGCTCCCGCCCGCAAGCCGCGCGGCGTCCAGGGTCCGCCGTCGGGCCCCGCCACGCACCGGCCGCGCCGCGAGGGCGCCGAGTCCTGGGTGGACCCGCGCACCGGCCAGGCCGCCCCGCCGCTCCCGCCCCACCCGCCGGGCGGCTCCCCGGTGCCCTCGGGCGAGCCCGTGCGGATCGGCGCCTCGCCGGTGCCGATCGGGCCCGGGCCGCGCGCGACGGCCGCCGCGCCCGCCGCCGCCGGGGCCGACCTGGCGACGGGCTGGATCCGCCCGCCGGGCGGCGCGTCCGCCGAGGCCGTCCCCGCCGTGCCGCACCAGTCGTCGGCGGCGTCCGCCGCGGGCCCGACCGGCCCCTCGCCCGACAGCGGCCGCTGGCGGCCCTGGCGCTTCCGCATGTCCAACGAGGTCTGGGGCACCCCCACCGTCGCGGGCGACCTGCTCTACGTCACCTCCTTCGAGGTGCACGCCCTGGACGTCGGCAGCGGCCGCCGCCAGTTCAAGACGCGGGACGTCGCCTGGTCCATGGCCGTCGCGGACGGCCGCATCCACGCCTCCGACGGCCCCTCCCTGTACGCCCTCGACGCCTCCGACGGCTCCGAGCGGTGGCGGCTGGCCACCGAGGCGTGGGTGTACGCGCTGCGCGCCGAGCGGGGCACCGTCATCACCGCCACGCGCGGCGGCGGCGTCCAGGGCTGGGAGGCCGCCAACGGCCAGAAGCTGTGGGAGCTCAGCGGCGCGCAGTCCGACTTCGAGACCCCGGAGGCGGCGCCCGTCCTGCACGACGGCACCGTGTACGTGTGGCAGGACGCCCGGCTGCGCGCCCTGGACGCCCGCTCCGGCCTGGAGGCCTGGTCGTACCCGGTCGGCGACGCGGCGTCCTGCGGGAACGTCCCGGTACGGGTCACCCCGGCGCCGGACGGCAACGTCTACGTCGCGGCCGGCACCCGCGTCCTGTCCGTCGACCGGGCCTCGGGGCGGGTGCGCTGGCACTTCGAGGCCCCGGCGGTCTTCCTGGCGCCCCCGGCCTACGCCCCGGGCGCGGCGGTGACGGGCGGCGGCGTGTACCTCGTCGACTACCTGGGCACCGTCTACGCCCTGGACGCGGTGACCGGCAAGGACCGCTGGCGCATCGCGACGGAGTCGCGGCCCTCGCCGGACCCGGTCCTGGTGGCGGCCGGCAACGTCCACCTGGGCGCGGGCAGCGCCCTGTACACGCTCGACGCGGTCACCGGCACCCCGAAGTGGCGGTTCGCGGCGGGCGGGGAGATCACCGGCTCGCCGGCCGTCGCGGACGGCCGCGTGCACTTCGGCTCGGCGGACCACTGTCTGTACACCCTGGACGCGGCGGGCGGCCAGCTGCGCTGGAAGCTGGCCACGGGCGGCGAGATCACCGGCGCCCCGGTGGCCGAGTCGGGCGTGGTCTACGCGTGCAGCAAGGACCGCTGCGTGTACGCGCTGGATGCGGCGAAGGGGACGGGCACCCGGACGGGCGGATGAGCGCGGCCGGGCCCCTGGGTCGCGCGCCGCACCGGGAGTGACAGGATGGACCCCATGAGCAACGTCTACTTCGACATCAACATCAACGGCGAGTCCGCGGGCCGCGTCGTCTTCAACCTCTTCGACGACGTCGTCCCGAAGACGGCCCAGAACTTCCGCGAGCTGGCCACCGGGCAGCACGGCTTCGGCTACGCCGGTTCGCCCTTCCACCGCGTCATCCCCGAGTTCATGCTCCAGGGCGGTGACTTCACCAACCAGAACGGCACCGGCGGGAAGAGCATCTACGGCGAGAAGTTCGCCGACGAGAACTTCCAGCTGAAGCACGACCGGCCGTTCCTGCTGTCCATGGCGAACGCCGGCAAGAACACCAACGGCTCGCAGTTCTTCATCACCACGATCGCCACCCCGTGGCTCGACGGCAAGCACGTCGTCTTCGGCGAGGTCGTCGAGGGCTCGGACCTGGTCAAGAAGATCGAGTCCCTGGGCTCCCAGTCCGGCCGCACCTCGGCCAAGATCGAGATCGCGGCCTCGGGCGTCGTCGACGCCGCCTGACCCCTCCCGCTCCGGCCGGCCGGCCCCGCCCCCTCCGGGGGACCGGGGCCGCCGCCATGTCCGGGCCCGGCCGGAGTGCGCCAGACCGGTGAACCGGACACCGTGCGGCGGGGCTTGAGGCCGTGGCACGATGCCCCGGCAGGCCGGGCCCGCCGGGTCCCGGCGCCTGTGACCGAGGGGAGCCGACATGGGCGTACCGAAGCCGCTGACGCACGAGGAGATCGCCGAAGGCCTGGCGGAGCTGCCCGGGTGGGAGCAGGACGGCGACGTGATCACCCGGACCTACGAGATCCCGTACCACGCGGCGGTCGCGGCGATCGTGACGATCGCCGACCGGTCCCGGCGCGTGCGCCACCACGCGGACCTCGACCTGCGCATCGACCACCTGCGCGCGTCGATCACCACGCCCGGCACCGGCAACCGGCTGACCGCGGCGGACTTCGACCTGGCCCGCCGCATCGACGCGATCGTGGCCGCGCACCGGGCACTGCCCCTCGACTGAACGCCGCGCGCGGTCACCGGGCGGCGAAGGCTGCGGCGTTCTCGCGGGCCCACGGGCCGGCGCAGACCCGCCGGGCCAGGACCCGGCCGGCCCCCAGGTCACGCGGCCGGCGTGAGGTTGCGGGCCATGCGGGCGAGGACGCTGACGGCGGTGGTGTATTCGTGGGGGGAGATGCCCTGCTTCGCGAGCGCCCGGAAGGCGTCGACGCGTACGGCAGCCTCGGCGCGACAGGTGCGTCCGGCGTCGGTGAGGGCCAGGGTGCCGGGGGCCGGGCGGGTGAGCCGGTCCGTGGCGAGGAGGGCCTCGACCGCCGCCGTCAGGGCCGGCGCCGCCGCGTTGGCGGCGAGGAGGTCCCGTACCGCGCGATCGGTCGCGGGATCCTCTCCGACCGCGTTGAGGACCTGCCAGGTCAGGCGGGTGAGGCCGGCATCGGTCAGGATGGCGTCCATATGGGCGGTGAGGGCCTGGTCGGTGCGTGCCAGCCAGTAGCCGATGGGCCTGTCCGTGTCCTGCATGGCGGGTCTCCGTTCCGGGTGGTCACCGGGGGGCGAAGGCTGCGGCGTTCTCGCGGGCCCACTGGGCGAAGGTGCGCGGCGGGGCGGCGAGGAGGGAGGCCGTGGTGTCGGCGATCGGCACCGGCGTGACCGTGGCGCGGGCCCACAGGCCGAGGAGTGAGCCGGCCATCTCGGAGGGCATGTGGCGGGCCAACTGCTGCTCGGCCTCCTCGCGGGTGATCTCCGCTACGGCAACGGGTCGCCCGATGGCGCCGGCGATGATCGCGAGCTGCTCCCGGAAGGTCAGCGACTCGCCTCCGGTGAGGGTGAGCGCGCGGCCCGCCAGGCCGTCACCGGTCAGCGCGCCGACGGCGATGTCGGCGATGTCGGCGGGGTGGACCGGCGCGGTGCGCGCCTGCGGGTAGGCGAGCGGGACCGGTACGCCCAGGGCGATGAAGCGGGCCCAGCCGAGGGCGTTGGAGGCGAAGGCGTCGGGACGCAGCAGGGTCACGGTGAAGGGGGCGCCGGCGAGGGCCCGTTCGACCCGGAGGCTGTGCGAGGCCAGCGGGTCGTCCTCCGCGCCGGGTTCCAGGACGGAGGCGGACGACAGCAGTACGACGTGCTCGACGCCCGCGGCCGCGGCGGCCTCGGCGAACGCGGGGATACCGGCCGGCTCGGGGTAGAGGAACACCCGGCGGACGCCGGCCAGCGCGGCGGCGAAGGTCCCGGGCCGGTCCAGGACCAGCTCGGCGCTCTCCACGCCGGGCGGCACGGTGAGCTCGGCGGGCCGGGCGCTGGCGGCGCGGACGGAGTGGCCGGCGGAGTGCAGGAGACCGGTGACGGCCCGGGCGACGGCGCCGCGGGCGCCGGTGACGAGAGTGGTCATGAGAAGCCTTGTCTGTGAGAGTAAACATATGCATGCTTGCACGCACACGTTTTCGCGTCAACACATGCCTGCGCGGTTTCACGGAGGTATCCTCGGGCCATGGCGAACCCCGAGACGATGACGGCCGACGAACTGCTGGACGCCGTCGGGCCGGCGTTCTCCAAGCTGCGCCGCACCTCACTGCTGGAGGTCGAGAACCCGATCTCGGCGAAGGACCTGAGCCGCACCATCGTCCTGAACCACGTACTGGAAGCCACCGGGCAGCCGGACCGGGAGATCACCGTCGGGGGAGTGGCCGAACTGCTCGGCGTGGACCCCTCGGTCGCCAGCCGCATGGTCAGCGACAACATCAAGGCCGGCTACCTCGTGCGCGGCGCCTCCCAGCACGACGGCCGCCGCACGGTGCTCCACCTCAGCGAGGCCGGCCACGAACTGATGGCCCGCTTCCGCCGCCACCAGCGCTCGGCGTACGAGTACATCACCGCCGACTGGTCCGAGGACGAGCGCCTCGACTTCGCCCGCCTGATGCTCAAGTACGCCGGCGCCCTGGCGGAGCTCCGCCACCGCGCCCCGGCCGCGGACGGCTGACGGGCCGGCTCAGACCCGCCGGGCCAGGACCCGGCCCGGCCAGGTGCCGGACCGGAAGCGGTCGGTGGGGGTGAAGCCGTTGCGCTCGTAGTAGGCGACCAGCGCGCCATCGCCGCCCGCCCAGCAGTCGACCCGCAGCAGCCCGGCTCCGGCCCGCCAGGTCTCCTCGGCGGCGCGCTCCAGCAGCGCCGCCCCGATCCCCAGGCCCGCGTACCGCCGGTCGCCGACCAGCAGGCGGACGTACCGCTCGGGTTCCCCGGCCGGCGCGATGGGCAGCTGCGGGCTCGGTCCCGAATCCAGTACCAGGGCTCCGGCGGGTACGCCGTCCCACTCCGCGACGAAGGGGAGGTTCTCGGTCGTGTACCGCTCGACCCGATCGGCCCCGCCGGGCCGCCGCGAATAGGGGACCGTGCCCCACTGCTCGGTGTTGCCGCGGGCGTTCATCCAGGCCACCGCGGAGTCGAGCATGTCCAGTACCGCCGGCGCGTCGGCCGGGCCGCCCGGCCTGATCCGTATGTGTACGCCGTCGGCGTTCGTGCCGTCTGTGCTGTCGCTCACGGCACGAGCCTAAGGGCGGTCGGGCGGCGCCGGGGGCCACGGCTCGTCGTGGCGGGTGGGGGAGGTCGGAGCCCGGGTGGTGGGCGGGAGATCGCGGTCACGGAGGCGGCGGCGGGGGCGGCCGCGCATGACGGCCGCCGCCAGGAGGAGCAGCGCGCCGGCGCCGAACGCGCTCGCGACGCCCGCGCCGACGCCCCGGGCGCCGCCGACGGAGATGCCTCCCAAGGCTTGGCCCTGCCGGACCATCCACAGCAAGGCGAAGCCGAGGACCACGACCCCCGCGAGCGCCATCAGGGCGCGCGAGCACAGCACGATCGCGACGACGGCCAGCAGCGCCGCGACGCAGAACGGCAGCAACAGCCCGGTGAACAGGGCGGCTTTCGCCCCGGTGATCCCGCTCGGGGAGAAGAGTTCCACCAGGCGGTAGTCGCGCCCGTGTCGGCCGTCGTACCAGGCACGGAAGGGACTCCAGACGGCGACCGCGGCCCCGATCAGGCCGAGGATCGAGCCGAGTACGTTGCGGATCATGCCCGGCCCTCCGAGGTGGGGATCTTGGTCCCGACGCTACGTGCGGCCCGCGGCGCCCGCACCCCGGGTGGGCCGTCGGGGGGCCTGGTAGCGTGGCGCGCCGTTGCCCAGGGGGAGGGAGCCGGTCATGACGGTCGGACGGCGCATCAGGTTCGGAGCGGTGCTCGTGGGGGTGGTGCTCGCGCTCACCGGGTTCTCGTCCGGCCACAAGAGCAGGGGCGGGGGCGGCTGCTCCGGCTCCGGCTCCACGAGCCACAAGAGCAGCAGCTACAACAGCACCACCAACAGCAACCGCAACAGGACGAGCGGCAGCCGGTCGACGGCCGGCCCCAGTCCCACCGGCACCGGCGCACCCGCCCGCGCCGAGGTCGTCACCTGCGCCGGTCCCGGTACGCCGAAGGCCACCGTCAGGGTCACCTCCCTCGCGAGCACGGAGCGCACCGTCCAGATCCCGCTCACCTTCGAAGGCGCGACCGGGACCGTCGAGCGCACCTCCGCCCGGGTCACGCTCAAGAAGGGCGAGACCCGCACGGTCGAGGTTCCGCTCGGCAACCCCGCGAAGGCCGGCGGGGTCACGAACTGCCGGCTCGGCCCCGTCGCCGCCGGCTGACCGGCCGAGCGCCCGCCTACCGGACGCGCGGCTCCGGCGACGCGCGGCGGCCGGTGAAGAGGGCCGCCTGTTCGGCCGGGGGCAGGTTGCCGAGCGCGATCAGGGCCGGCGCCTCGTCCAGGGCTTGGCGCAGGGCCGCCCGCTTGGCCGACCACAGGGCCCGGACCGTGCCCTGCACCGCCGCCGTCGGGAAGCCCGCCAGGGTCCGCGCCGACCGCAGGGCGGCCGCCGGCAGCTCCCCGGGCTCGGCCAGCTCCGAGACCAGACCGGTCTCGTACGCCCGGCGCGCCGAGAGCCGCTCGGCCGTCCCCATCAGGGACATCCGGGCCACCTCCCCGAACGGCATGCGCTGGGCCATGTACACCGCCTCGTACGCGCTGACCATCCCGTACGTGGTGTGCGGGTCGAAGAACGTCGCGGACGAGGACGCGACGATGAACTCCGACTCGCCCAGCAGGTAGAACGCCCCGCCGCACGCCATGCCGTTGACGGCCGCGACCACCGGCTTCCACAGGTCGTTGGCCTTCGGCCCGACGGCCAGCAGCGGGTCGTCGGCCGAGTACGGGGACGCGGGCTGCGGCACCGAGACGTCCCGGTCGATGCCCGTGCAGAACGCGGCCGTCCCCGCGCCCGTCAGCACCACCGCCCGTACGTCGTCGTCGTAGCGCAACCCCTGCCAGACGGCGGCCAGTTCGGCGGCCGTCGCGAGGTCGATCGCATTGTGCTTGCGCTCCCGGTCCAGGGTGACGACCGCGACCCCGGCCGCCCGGTCCCGCTCCACCCGTACCGTCACGGCCGCTCCAGGACCCAGCGCGGCACGCTCATCCCGCCCGTCTCGGTGAACACCACCTGCACCCGCGCCCCGATCCGCAGCCGGGCCGGATCCACGGAGTCCAGCGGGGCGTCCGCCGAGGTGACGAGGTTCCCGGCCAGGCGGATCAGCGGGGCCTCCGCCAGCTCCACGAGGATGACGTTGTACGGGGCCTGCGCCGCGTAGGCGGGCAGCAGCGGCGGGTGTGGCCGTACGTACGACCAGATCCGGCCCCGGCCGCTCATCAGCCGCCACTCGGAGCCGAACGACCCGCAGTGCGGACAGCACGGCCGCGGCGGGAAGCGGAGCCTGCCGCAGTCGGCGCAGGCCTGGACGCGGAGTTCGCCCCGGGCGGCGTACTCCCAGAACGGGGCGCCGTCCTCGTCCGGGACCGGGAGGAGGAGGCTTTCGGCGGGCGCGGTCATGGTCGGGTCAGCTCCTCAGCAGGATCGCGGACGTGGGGACACCCTCGCCCGCCGTCACCAGGCACGTCGCGGCGTCCGGCACCTGGGCGGTGGAGATGCCGCGCAGCTGCTTGACGCCCTCGTTGATCAGGTTGAAGCCGTGCACGTACGCCTCCGACAGGCCGCCGCCACCGGTGTTGATCGGCAGCCGGCCGCCCATCTCCAGCGCACCGCCCTCGGTGAAGGCCGCCCCCTCGCCGCGCCCGCAGAATCCGTAGCCCTCCAGGGACAGCGGGATCAGCGGGGTGAACGCGTCGTAGATCTGGGCGACGTCGACGTCCCCGGGCCCGAAGTCCGCCTGCTTCCACAGGTGCCGGGCGGCCGTCCACGCCGGACCGGACAGCGGGTCGTCGTTCCAGTAGTTGACCATCCCGTGGTGCTGCGCGGGCAGGCCCTGCGCGACCGAGTGGACGTAGACCGGCTTGTGGCGGCAGTCCCGCGCCCGCTCGGCGGAGACGATGACGCAGGCCAGCGCCCCGTCCGTCTCCAGACAGTTGTCGAAGAGGCAGAGCGGCTCGCTGATCATGCGCGAGGTCATGTACATTTCGCGGGTCAGCGGCCGCTCGTACATCACCGCGGCGGGGTTCTCGTTGGCCCGGTTGCGGCAGGCCATCGCCACGTTGAAGAGGTGGTCGCGGGTGGCCCCGTACTCGTGCATGTAGCGCCGGGCCAGCAGGCCTATCTCGTCGGCCGGGCGCAGCAGCCCGAACGGGCGGGTCCACTGGCCGGGTGTGGGCAGCTGCACGGCTGTGTTCTTCCAGGGGCGCGGCCCCGAGCCGCGCTTGCGCGAGCGCCAGGCGACCCCGACGGAGGCCTGGCCGGTGGCGACGGCGGCGGCGAGGTGGCCGACCGTGGCGCAGGAGCCGCCGCCGCCGTAGCCGACCTTGGAGAAGAAGGTGACGTCGCCGGCGCCGATGGACTTGGCGACCTCGACCTCGTCGGTCTCCTCCATCGTGTAGGAGGCGAAGGCGTCCACCTCGGCCGGTTCGATGCCCGCGTCGGCGAGCGCCGCGAGGACCGCGCGGCAGGCCAATTCCTTTTCGCTGCCCGGCAGTCGTTTGGCAAAGGCGGTCTGGCCGATGCCGACGATTGCCGTAGCGTCCTTGAGCGTTGCCGCCATCGCCACCTCCGGTGCGCGCCAGTGCTGACAGCCGCGAAGGCTACAGCTAATCTGACGGATAGTCAGCTAGCGGCACCGTGGAGGGCGACGCGCAATGGGCGAGGAGCAGCACGAGGACGGTGGCGTCGGCCGGCGGCGGCAGCGGGCCGACGCCGTGCCCGGGCAGCGCCGGGACGGCGGTCGGACCGGCGGCGAAGGCCCGGCCGGGATCACGCAGGACGCGACGGCCGGCACCCCGGACGGGATCACCGCCGGTGCCACGGCCGTCGCCGCCGCGATCGCCGACGCCGTCGACCCCCGCGGCGACCTGCGCTGGGGCACCATCGCGGGTCTTGTGCGCGACGCCGCCGCCCGCTACCGGGACCGTGAGGCCGTCGCCGACGGCCGGGTCCGCATCAGCTACGCCCAGCTCGGCGAACGCGTCGAACGCGCCGCGGCCGGCTGCCTCGCCGCCGGGATCGAGCCCGGCGACCGGGTCGCCGTCTGGGCGCCCAACAGCCTCGACTGGATCGTCTCCGCCCTCGGCGCCGTCTGCGCCGGCGCGGTGCTCGTCCCCCTCAACACCCGTTTCAAAGGAGCCGAAGCCGCGTACGTACTCCAGCGCAGCCGGGCCCGGCTCCTGTTCATCACCGGCACCTTCCTCGGCACCTCGTACGTCGCCTCCCTGCGCCGCGCCGCCGCCGAAGGCCACGGCAGCGGCCCGCTGCCCGGCCTCCCCCACCTCGAACAGGTCGTCGTCCTCGCGGAAGACGCCCCCGAGGCCTTCCGCACCTGGAAGGACTTCCTCGTCGGCGGCGACCCCGTACCGGCCGCAGCCGTCCGCGAGCGCGCCGACTCCCTCCGTGCCGACGCACCCTCCGACATCATCTTCACCTCCGGCACCACCGGCAGCCCCAAGGGCGCCGTCATCACCCACGCCCAGACGCTGCGCTGCTACGACGTGTGGAGCGAGCTCGCCGGCCTGCGCGAAGGCGACCGCTACCTGATCGTGAACCCCTTCTTCCACACCTTCGGCTACAAGGCCGGGATCATCGCCTGCCTGATGCGCGGGGCGACGATGGTCCCCCAGCCAGTCTTCAACGTCGACACCGTCCTCGCGAACGTCGCCGCCGAACGGATCTCCGTCCTCCCCGGCCCGCCCACCCTCCACCAGTCCCTCCTCGACCACCCCCAGCGCGACCACCACGACCTGTCCGCGCTGCGCCTGGTCGTCACCGGCGCGGCCGTCGTCCCGCTGCAGCTCGTCGAGCGGCTGCGCGGGGAACTGCACATATCCACCGTGCTGACCGCCTACGGGCTCTCCGAGGCCGGCGGCATCGTCACCATGTGCCGCCGCGGTGACCCGCCCGAAACCATCGCCGCCACCTCCGGGCGCGCCATCCCCGGCACCGAGGTACGGATAGCCGAGGACAGCGGCGCCCCCGCACCGGCGGGCACCCCGGGCGAGGTGTGGGTACGCGGCCACCACGTCATGCGGGGCTACTTCGAGGACCCGCACGAGACGCGGCGCGCCATCACCCCGGACGGCTGGCTGCGCACCGGAGACGTCGGCGTCCTCGACCCGGCCGGGAACCTGCGCATCACCGACCGGATCAAGGACATGTTCATCGTGGGCGGGTTCAACGCGTACCCCGCCGAGATCGAGCAGCTCCTCGGGCTGCACCCGGACATCGCGGACGTCGCCGTCGTCGGCGTACCCGACGCGCGCCTCGGCGAGGTCGGCAAGGCGTACGCGGTCCGGCGCCCCGGCGCCACGCTCACCGCCGACGACCTGATCGCCTGGTCCCGGCGGGAGATGGCCAACTACAAGGTGCCGCGCACGGTGGAGTTCGTCACCGAGCTGCCGCGCAACGCGAGCGGCAAGGTCCTCAAGCGGGAGCTGCGCACCCGGGGCTGACGCGGCTCGGGCACCCGGTGCGGCGGGTGCGGCTCACACGGGCTTGCGGGCCAGCACCAGCCGCCAGCGCGGGGCCCCGTCGGGCCGGCGGCCGAAGTGCTCCACCGGGACCGTCCCCACCGTGAAGCCCGCCGCGCGCAGATCGGCCCGGACCGGCCCCCACGGGAAGGAGCGGTAGTACATGACGAACGGCGGCCGCCACACCGCGTTGCGGACCCGCATCGCCGCGTCGAAGCCGGTCACCGCCCACCACAGCGCGGACGTCGGCGGGATCGGCGCCCCGATCGGGAAGGCGAACACGCCGCCGGGGCGCAGCGCCCGGTGCACGCCCGAGAACAGGGCGGGCCGCTCGGCCGGCAGGAAGTGGCCGAACGCCCCGAAGCTCACCGCCAGGTCGTACGAGTCCGTGAGCGCCTCCGGCAGCGCCAGCGCGTCGGCCCGTACGAGGTCGGCCCCGTCCGGGAGGCCCCGGGCGGCCTGCCGGAGCATGCCGGCGCTGAGGTCCACCCCGGTGACCCGGTCCCGGCACAGCCGCCGCAGCAGCGGCAGGGCCGCGCCGGTGCCGCAGCACAGGTCCAGCCCGGCGCCGAAGGACCCCTCGTGCTCGGCCAGGGTCTCCTCGACCGCGTCGAGCATCCGGTCCGGGGTGCGGAACGGCGTCCCGTCGAACTTCGGGGCGAGCAGGTCGTAGCCGCGCTCGACGGAGGACAGCGCCTGCACGGCCAGTTCGCGGAGGGTCGGCCCCTGGGAGGTGAACACCCAGCCAGCCTAGACGCGTTCCCCGCCGGTCTCACGGTGTGCGCGCACCGTCCTTCCGCCAGGCGCTGACGCCGAGCCGGCCCGTGGTGCCGAGGTCGAGTTCCGGTGTCACGGTCACGGCCGGCGCGCCGGGCTTCGCCGTCACCCTGGCGTACGGGGCGTTCACCGCGTCGCCCGAGCCGGTGGTGTTGCGCCAGGCCAGGGAGGCCGAAGCCGACTCGCCCGGCCGCAGGGTCAACGGCGCGGGCGGTGCGTCCGGACCGATGCCCGTGGCGATCTCCGCGGTGCCGTGCAGGACGTCGACGCCGGTCACGGGTGAGCGGCTCTCGTCCAACAGCCGCAGCTCGGGGTAGCCGGCGAGCTCGTACGTGCCGGCGCCGCAGTAGGTCAGGTGCAGTCCCACGACGCGCAGTCCCATGGCGGCGTCGCCCTCGTCGGCGGTCACCCGGATCCCGGAGGGCGGGCAGCTGCCGGCCGGGGCGGGTGCCTCGGCGGCCGGAACGGCCCGGACCTTGGAGACCCGCACCCGTGGCCGGGCTCCGGAACCGGGCGCGGTGTCCGTCCGCTCGACGGTGCGGGTGACGCTCTGACCGGGGCCGACGGACGCCACGGTCTGCCGGACGTCTTCCGTGGCCGGGCCGGAGCCGTTCAGGATCGTGAAGGTGATGGTGTAGGTGAGGGCTTCCGCGCCGGTGTTGGTGACCCGGAAGGCGGCGCCCGCAGCCGGGGAGGGGCCGCACTCCGGGCCGATGAGGCTCACGCCGTCGTGCTCCGCCCAGGCGGGCGGGCGCGCGGTCGCGGTGGGGCTGCAGCTCGGCGGGGCGGAGCCGCCGGCCGGTCCGGAGGCGGCGTTCCGCGTTCCGCATCCGGTCAGGAGCACGGTGGTGGCGAGGACGGCGCACAGGGCGGCGGGGGTGGCGGGGCGCATCGCCCCAGCAGATCAGGAACGGGTGCCCGCAGCTGTGACGGAGGCCATGCTTCCGGTCACAGGGCCGTCACAACGACGTGCGGCGGCCGCGGTGGTCCCCCCAAGGCCACCGCGGCCGCCGTCCCCCGTACCGAGCCCCCGGTTCCCCCGTACGCATCCCCCCGTACGCATCCCGTGGGCTCTTCCCCCGTACGTCCCCCGTACGTGCCGGTACGTCTCCCCCGTACGCTTGTCCCGTACCTGCCGTGCTCGCCTCCGCTACGGGCGCGGTACGGACGCGTGGTTGTCCAGCGTCACGATGTCCGCGTCCGGAGCCTTTTCTTCCTGCCCGGGCAGCGGCGTACCGCCCGAGGCATGGTTGTCGAGCGGCTTGATCTCGATGCCCGATGCGTGGTTGTCGAGCGGCTTGATGTCACCGTCGTTCGGCAGGGCGTTCTCGTTCGTCGTCATCGGATCTCCTGATGGATGAGTCGGGCCCGTTCGGCGATTCCCCCGTGGACCGCCGAACGGGTAGTCCTCCAGTCGACCCGCGAGCCCCCCGACGCGCCGAGCCGATGTATCCATGATGGCGGGCGGCGATAAACGAACGATGAACGTCTCGTTCAACGGGCTGCCGCGCAGGTCAGGCCGCCAGCTGTGAAGCGAGCAACGTACGTACTTCGGCCAGCTCCGCCGAACCCAGTTGCGCGAACACGCTCTCCGCGTCCCGCCAGCACACCCGCGCCCGGTCCCGCTGCCCCAGCCGCACCAGGGCCTTCCCCAGCACCGTCAGCACCGTCGCCCGGCGCCACTCGCCGCCGATGCCGCGCAGCGCGATGGCCTGCTCGGCGTGCGAGGCGGCCAAGCTGGGCCGGTCGGCCGCCAGATGGGCCTCGGCGAGCCGGAAGTGCGTCACGCCCTCCCACAGCGGCTGCCGGTTCTCGTGGAAGAGCGACAGCGCCTCGCCGAGCTGCTCCAGCGCCTCCCCGAGCCGGCCCGCCTGGGTGAGGGCGATGCCCAGCGCGTACCGGCCGTTGGCCAGGCGCAGGGTCAGGCCCATCCGGTCGTAGATCGCGATGCCCTGCTGTGCGAGGTCTATGGCACTGCTCAGGCGCCCGAGTCCGACGTGGATCCGGGAGAGGTTGCACAGCGCGCTGGCCTCGCCGACGAAGTTGCCGTCGGCCCGGAAGTTCGTGATCGCCTCCAGCAGGAACCGCTCGCCGTCGGCGTGCCGGCCCTGGTAGAGCGCGATGATCCCGCGGTCGTTGGGGGCCCAGCAGCTGGGCAGCGGATCGTCCGCCTCCCGGGCCAGGGCCGTCGCCTGGCGGGCCTCGTCGTCGGCCTCGGCGAAGCGGCCCGCCACCAGGTGGACCATCGTCAGCGTGGTGCGGGCCCGGCCCTCGGCGTGCGGGTCGCGCACGGCGCGCGCCGTCTCGCACAGCGCGCGGGCGGCGGACTCGTACTGCTTGGAGTTGGCCCCGGACTCGGTGAGGTCCTTCGCCGCCCACAGCAGGTCCACCGCCCGGCGCAGCACGTCGCGCCGCTCGGCGCCGCGTACGGAGGACTGCCGTACGCACGCCAGCAGCGGGTCCGCCTCGGCGAACAGCCAGTCCAGGGCGGCGCGGGCCTCGGTGAAGGCGAGGCCCGGGTGGCGGGTGGCCGACATGTGCGCGGGCAGCCGGTCGCCGGGGCGCTCCAGCGCGTACACCCCGGCGGCGGTGGCCAGGTAGAAGTCGAGGAGCCGGTCGAGGGCCGCGGTGCGGCCGTCCTCGGGCTGCTCGTCGCGGTCGGCGCAGGCGCGCGCGTAGAGGCGTACGAGGTCGTGGAAGCGGTAGCGGCCGGGCGCGGCGGATTCGAGCAGGGAACAGTCGACCAGGGCTTCGAGGAGGTCCTCGGTGTCGTGCTCGGGCAGGTCGAGGACGGCGGCGGCCGCTGGCAGGGAGATGTCGGGGCCGTCCGCGAGCCCGAGGAGCCGGAACGCCCGCTGCTGGGCGGGCTCCAGCTGGCCGTAGCCCAGCTCGAAGGTGGCCTTGACGGCCAGGTCGCCCGCCTGGAGCTCGTCCAGGCGGCGGCGTTCGTCGGCGAGCTTCGCGGCGAGGACGGACACCGTCCAGGTGCGGCGGGCGGCGAGCCGGGAGGCGGCGATCCGGATGGCGAGCGGCAGGAACCCGCAGGCCCCGACCACGTCGAGGGCGGCCTGGCGCTCGGCGCCGACCCGCTCGGCCCCCACGATGCGGGTGAAGAGCTGGAGTGCCTCGTCGGGGCTCATCACGTCCAGGTCGACGAGGTGGGCGCCGGCGAGACCCGACATGCGGACCCGGCTGGTCACCAGGGCGGCGCAGCCCGGCGTGCCCGGGAGCAGCGGACGCACCTGGGCGGCGTCGCGGGCATTGTCGAGCAGGACCAGCACGCGGCGGCCGTCGAGGGTGGAGCGGTACAGCGCGGCCCGTTCGGCGGCGGTGTCGGGGATGGCGGTGTCGGGCGTGCCGAGCGCCCGCAGGAAGGACCCGAGGACGGCGACGGGCTCGGCGGGGCGGGGCTCGGTGCCCTGGAGGTCGACGTAGAGCTGGCCGTCGGGGAAGTGCGGCCGGGCGGCGTGCGCGACGTGCACGGCGAGGGTGGTCTTGCCGACGCCGCCGATCCCGGCGAGCGCGGAGACGGCCATGACCTGGCCCTCGGCGCCGGACAGAATGGTGCCGAGCTCGCTGACGAAGGGGGCGCGACCGGTGAAATCGGGCACCGTGGCCGGGAGTTGGGCGGGCCTGACGGCTACCGGGGCGGCGGCCGGGGCCGGGTCCTCGGCCCGGGCGAGCTCGGCGTCGGCGCGCAGGATGCGCTGCTGGAGCGCGGAGAGCTCGGGGCGGGGGTCGACACCCAGTTCGTCCGCGAGGAGGCGGCGGGTGTCGGCGTAGACGGCGAGCGCCTCGGCCTGGCGGCCGCTGCGGTACAGGGCCAGCATCAGCAGCTCGCGCAGCCGCTCGCGCAGGGGGTGCGCGGCGGTGAGGGCGGTGAGCTCGGAGACGGCCTCGGCGTGGTGGCCGACCTCCAGGTCCAGGTCGAGGCGGGTCTCCAGCAGCTGGAGGTGCCACTCGCAGAGGCGGGTGCGCTCGGTCTCGGCGTGCGGGCCGGGGACGCCGGCGAGGGGTTCGCCGTCCCACAGGTCCAGGGCGCGGGCGAGCAGCGTACGGGCGAGGACCCGGTCCCCGGCGGCGCGGGCCTTGTCGGCGTCGGCCGCGAGGGCGCGGGCCACACCGAGGTCCAGGGCGGCCGCGTGGCGCAGGCGGACGGCGTAGCCGCCGGCGTCGGTGACGAGCAGCCCGGGATCGAGGACCTTGCGCAGGCGGGAGGCGTAGGTACGGATGGTGGCGAGGGCCTGTGGCGGCGGCTCCTCGCCCCAGATGGCGTCGATGAGTTCGGGCGCGGTGGCGGTGCGGCCGTCGCGGAGCAGGAGCGCGGCGAGCAGGGCGCGCTGCTGGGGGCTGCCGGAGGGCAGCGACTCGGCGCCGCGCCAGGCGCGGACGGTGCCGAGGACGGCGAAGCGGTTGCCGTTGGGGGGCCCGGGGGTGGGGACGGTGGCGGGGCTCGGGGCGGTGGCGGCGGGGTCGGCGGTGGTGGGCACCGTGGTGGGAGTGCTCCTGGCTGCCTCGGGGTGGTTCCGCTGGTGCGGGATGGCCGGTATGCCGTCCATCTGTCGTCCCCCCTGCCTTCCGTCGGTGTAAGGGCCAGTCTGCCCTGTCTTGCGCGTACCCGTCAGCCCGCAGCGGAGTGATCCCCTCCCGGCCGACGCCCAAGCAGCTGACGATCCGTCAGATCAGCGCTACCGTAGTCCCCATGGAGACCTTCCCCAAGATCATCTCGGTGGACGACCACACGGTGGAGCCCCCTCACGTCTGGCGGGACCGGCTCCCGTCCAAGTACCGGGACACCGGACCCCGTGTCGTCCGCGCCCCGCTCAAGGAAATGACCTTCCTCGGTGGGAAGTTCGCCCCCGTCATGGGGGCCAAGGGCGACGACGGGCCCGTCGGCGACTGGTGGGTGTACGAAGACCTGCACCGGCCGCTCACCCGCCTCGACACGTCCGTGGGATACGACCGCGACGAGATCAAACTGGAAGTCATCACCTACGAGCAGATGCGCCCGGGCTCCTTCTCGGTTCCCGACCGGCTCGCCGACATGGACGTCAACCACGTCCAGTCGGCGCTCTGCTTCCCGACCTTTCCGCGTTTTTGCGGCCAGACCTTCACCGAAGCCGCGGACCGTGAACTGGGGCTGCTCGGCGTACGGGCGTACAACGACTGGATGGTGGAGGAGTGGTGCGGCCCCGACGCCCACGGCCGCCTCATCCCGCTGACCCTGGTCCCGCTCTGGGACGCCCGCCTGGCCGCCGCCGAGGTCCGCCGCAACGCCGGGCGCGGGGTACGGGCCGTCGCCTTCTCGGAGATACCCCCGCACCTCGGGCTCCCCTCCGTCCACACCGACGAATGGGACCCCTTCCTCCAGGCCTGCGACGAGACCGGCACGGTCATCGCCATGCACATCGGCTCCTCGTCGCGGATGCCGTCCACCTCGGCGGACGCCCCGCCGGCCGTCGGTTCCACCATCACCTTCGCCAACTGCTGCTTCTCGATGGTCGACTGGCTGATGAGCGGCAAGTTCGAGCGCTTCCCGAACCTGCGGATCATGTACGCGGAGGGCCAGATCGGGTGGATCCCGTACATCCTGGAACGCGCGAACGTGGTGTGGGAGGAGAACCGGGGCTGGGGAGGGGTGGCGGACAAGGTCCACCGGCCGCCGTCCGAGCTGTTCGCGGAGCACGTCTTCGGCTGCTTCTTCGACGACGCGTTCGGGCTGCGGAACCTGGACGCGATCGGCGTGGGCAACGTCCTCTACGAGACGGACTACCCGCACTCCGACTCCACCTGGCCGAAGTCCCGCGAGGTCGGCGAGGCCCAGATGGGCCACCTCGCCCCCGATGTGGTGGAGCGCATCGTCCGGGGCAACGCCATCGACCTGCTCGGGCTGACGCCGGAGGGGCTGTGGGCGGCGGGGTGAGGGGGTAGGGGGCGGCTTCCTTGGCCTGTGCCCGGCCGTGGTGGTCCGGCCGTGGTGGTCTGGTTGTGGTGCTCTCGCCGTGGTGGTCCGGCCGTGGTGCCTCCTGCGTCGCCGCGCGGGCGTCACTTCCGGCTGCGGTCGGGGTGCGCGGGGTCGTGGGCGGGCGCCTCCCGGACCCGTTCGGCCGTGATCACCGGCCGGACGTGGGTCAGGAGCAGCTCCAGGAAGACCTCGGGGCGCCGGAACGAGGCGAAGTGGCTCGCGCCCCCGATCAGCGCGAAGGCCTTCACCGGTGCCTCGACCTCGTCGAAGAAGGCCTTGGCCCGCTCCGGCGGGGTGAGCACGTCCAACTCGCCCTGGAAGACGAAGAACGGCACCTCGAAGCGCGTCCCGTCCGCCCGGGCGTCGAATCCGGCCGCGTCCTCGGCGGCCCGCTCCGAGAAGCCCTGTCCCTTGAAGAAGTCCCGCAGGTCGCGCAGGGTGTGCAGCGGGCTGAGCCACATGGAGCCGAGCACCACCTTCTTGAGGGTGTCCAGGGTCAGCGGGTCGCTCTGGGCACAGAGCCGGCTGTACGTGGCGCGCTGGCCGGCACTCCACGCGCGCGGGTCCGGACCCAGCGCCTCGATCCGTGCCAGCTGCCGCGTCTTCCCGGCGGTGCGCAGCCGGTCCAGGACGGCCCGGTGGGCGCAGGCGCCGCCGTCGGCGTCCGTGTCGGGGACGTTCTGGTCCGTGCCGACGTAGGCCGAGAACAGCTCGGGGTGGTCCCTGACCAGGCGCAGGCCGAAGATGCTGCCGAAGGAGTTGGCGAGCAGCACGACCCGGCGGACACCGAGCCGGAGGCGGGCGTGCCGGACGACCTCCAGGGCGTCCTCGTAGAGCCGGGCGAACGTGGTTTCCCCCTGGCCCTCGGGGCCGCCGTGGCCGTAGGTCTTGCCGGCGCCGCGCATGTCCCAGCGGACGATCGTGAAGTGCCGCTCCCAGGCGCGGGTGCGCACCGTCTGGATGGAGTTGGGGGCGCCCGGGCCGCCGTGGACCTCGACGATGACCGGGTTGGCGCGGTCCTCGCCGCGCACCGAGACCCACTGCTCGATGCCGCCGATGCGGACGAAGCCCTGCTCGTCGACCCCGCGGGGGGAGTCGATCCGCAGCGCCCGGGCGCCTTGGGAGCGGCGCAGTGCGCGGTGGCCGAACAGGGCGGCGGCCGGCGCGGCGAGGCCGGTGACGACCGTGGTGGTGGCTTCGAAAAGCACTGTGTCCTCCTAATTGTGTCCGTCTCCGCAGACTGTGTCCTATGGAAACTGTTTCTGCCGTATGCAGAGGAGTGTGCGGGTGTCGCGTTGTCGTGTCAACACCCCTGGTCCAGGGGTGGCATGGTGGGTGCGGGACCCTGGCCGGCTCCGGCCCTTGCGGCAGCGGGGGCGCCAAGGCATGCTTCGCCAGAGCAAAGTGGGGAGGGTGGCGGTGGTGGACAAGCGGACCGTGGTGACCGCGGTGCTGTGCGGGGTGGCGGCGCTGGGCGCGTCGGCGGCGATGACGACGGTGGTGCCGGCTGCGGACGGCACGGTGTCGGCGCAGCCGAAGGCGGCGCCGTCGAAGGCGGTTTCCGGGAACCCGCCGTCGCGGTCGCAATCGCCGAAGCAGCCCCAACTGTCCAAGCCGCCGCGCCCGAGCTCAACGCCGGTGACCCCGCGCCCGGGTGGCCCGGCCGCCTTCACGGGAGCGTTGTTCGAGGGCGGCCTGGACGGCGACCACTTCTGCACCGCGACCGTCGTGCACAGCCCCGGCCGGAACCTGATCGTCACCGCCGGGCACTGCCTGGTGGCGGGCAAGGACGGCGTGGGCAGCGCGGTCTTCGCACCCGCGTACGCGAACGGGGCGGCGCCGTACGGCACCTGGAAGCTGGAAGAGGTCTACGAGGACGGACGCTGGACGGACGACGGGAACGACGACTACGACCTCGCCTTCGCCCGCCTGGCCCCCGACGCGTCGGGCCGCAACATCGAGGACCTCACCGGCGCGGCCGTCCTGGACACCTCGGGCCGCACCGGCGAAGAGGTCACGGTGACGGGCTACCCGGCCGACCGCAAGGTGCCCCGCACGTGCACGGCGGTGGCGAGCCGGGAGAAGGCGACGGAACAGCGCTTCGACTGCGCCGACTTCCCGGGCGGCACGAGCGGCAGCGCGTGGATCGCCCGGGACGGGAAGATCGTCGGCATCCTGACGGGCGGCGACACCGACGACGTCTCCACGAGTACGGTGCTGGGCGAGTACGCGGCCGCGTTGTACGCCCGCGCGACGGCCGCCCCGGGCGGCCGCGGCTAGGCCGTTTCGAAGTAGGCGGAGCCATTCGTTGACGACGGTGATGTGGACGGTGGCCAGGTAGCGGACGAGGATCTTGCCGAACCGGGTGGCTGCCGCCCGGTGGCGTTCGAGGCGGTCGATGCCGCACTCCACGGCATGCCGGCCGCGGTAGCCGATCGGGTCGAAGGCGGGCGGGCGGCCGCCACGGCTGCCGCACCTGCGCCGGTGACCGGCCTGGTCAGCGGGCTCGGGAACGGTGCAGGCGATCTGGCGCCGCCGCCGCAGGTGGGCGCGGATGGCGCGGGAGGAATGCGCCTTGTCGGCGGGGACCCGCTGCGGCCGGGTCCGCGGTCGGCCACCAAACGGCCGGGCGATGCGGATACCGGCCATCACCGCCTCGAAGTGCGGGGCATCCCCGGCCTGCCCGGCGCTCATGACCAGGGACAAGGGCCTTTGCCCGTGCTCGCAGGTCAGGTGCGGTGTGGTCGACAGCCCGCCGCGGGACGGCCCAGCGCGTGATCGCCCGGGCTCCGGTGTGCTCCCGCCCGGCGGGCTCCGCTGGGCATCCGGCTGCCGACGGGCGCCGGCGGCGTGTTGATGCACACGCATGATGGTGATCCACGCTCACCTGCCAGTCGACCAGCCCCGCCGCATCGGCCCTGGCCTGCCACGGGGCCGGGATGCACGTCCGGACTCGTCGCGCTGTCAGCGCCGGAACAGCGCGCGGACCGCCTGCCAGGAGCCGTAGCACGCGGGCACGTCCCGCCGCGGCGCGCCGACCCGCACCCGCCCTCGGATGCCGTCGATGCCTACCGGAGACCTCGCTCCTTCCCGGGCGGGACACGCCGCCGCTCAGCCGACTCAAAACACGCCCTAGCCGCGCTTGGACCAGATGAGGTCCTGATCGGTCCAGATGACACCCTTGTTGCGGCAGAGGCAGAAGGGGTGGCCGATGGGGTCGGCATAGACGCGGAAGCCGTAGCCGTCGGGGCCGGTGCAGTCCCGCTGCAGGGTCGCGCCGAGAGCCAGGACGCGGCGCTGTTCGGCCTCGATGTCGTCGACTTCGAAGTCGAGGTGGAACTGCTTGGGGTGCTCGCTGTCGGGCCACTGCGGGGCGCGGTAGTCCTCCACCTGGATGAAGGCCAGTTCGATCTTTCCCAACTGGATACCGGCCCAGTTCTCGTTACTGTCCTCCTTGACCGGGAGCCCCAGCACCTCGGAGTAGAAGGCTGCCAGCTTCATCGTGTCCGGGCAGTCGATGATGAAGTCGGTTAGTCGTAGCATCCCGCGATCTTGCCACAAGACCAATTGAGCCGGACTTTGAGACAGGCCCCAGCTCGGTGGGTGAGCGATCGCGCCGGCCCGCCCTGGGAGTTGGCGGGCGGGCCGTCAGGCGGTCAACGGGCGGGTGATCACGGGGCAGGCGGCCGGGCGGCCGGGCGGCCGGGCGATCAGGCGGTCAGGCGGTCAGGCGGTCAGGCGATCAGGCCGAGGTGGACGGGCTCGGCGGAGGCGCGGGCCAGCAACTCGTTGAGCCGCGGCGGCCACAACGGCTCCCCGAGCGTGGCCAGCGCATCCTGCGAGAGCCAGCGCCAGTGGGCCTCGGGATACTCCGGGACGGGGTCGCGGCGGGGGCCGGTGGTGACGTAGATGTGCTCGTACTGGCGGACCGGTATGCCCTGGTGGGTGAAGTCGTGCTCCCAGGTGCAGAGCAGCCGCTGCGGCTCCAGATCGGTCCACCCGGTCTCCTCCCGCAACTCGCGCCGCACGCACTCCTCGGGACTCTCCCCGGGGTCGATCCCCCCGCCGGGCGGGAGCCAGTGGATGCCGACTTCGATGTTGTTCTCCCGGAAGAGGAACACGGATCCAGTCGGGGAGAGTACGACAATTCGCGCTGCCTGACGTGGAGTTCTCATCAGATCAGGGTACGTCGGAAGGGGCGCGACGGTACCGGTGTGGGGGCGGGGGCTTCGGAGGGCGGGGTCCGCTTGGGCGGTGTTGGGGAGGTGCTGGGGGTTTCCCGTCAGTCCACTGTCCTTTCGTGTCGGTCCGGCCCGTCAAGGGCGCTCCTTCGTCGCGTCGCTTCGCGATGGCCTTCGGCCACCCTTGACCGACCGCCCCGCCCCGAAAAGCCAAAGACTGCCGGGAAGCCCCCGAAGAACGGCCGGGCCGTTCGGGTTCACGACCCAGCCCCGCCGGCGATGGAAGCGGGGACTCTGGGGCGGAGCCTCAGGGAGCACCGAGCGCAGCGAGGGGGCCTAGCCGCGGCGCCGCAGATCGCTACGCGCTCCTCCGGGACGGCGACCGCGGCCCGTTCGGGGGCTGGGCGTAGGCCGCCTGACCTCATCCGCCGCCGACCAGGCCGTCATCGGCTGCGTCACGGACCGGAATTGGTCGCCTGGTCCACGTCGGTGAGACTGCCGCCATGACAAGGACACGGACCGGCCGGCTCACTGGCGGCATGTTCCGGCTCGTCTTTCCATGACGCACCGGTGCCGCGAGGGGCTTCGGACGTAATGCGGTGCGGTGGGGCGGCGGCCGTCATAGCGCTGGTCGCGGGTATGGCTCCTGGAGCCATGGTCCTCGGATCGGTTCTGGCCGAGCCCAGCGCCCGGTAGGAGATGGGCTTGACCCTCGACTTGGTGGAGGGCCCAGGGTCCTGGGTGTGGAGAGCGAGATGCGCAGTATCGGTGAGATGGCTCGGGACAGTGGTCTGAGTGTGAGCGCCCTGCGGTTCTACGACGGGGCCGGTGTGCTGGTGCCGGCCTGGGTGGATCCGGTGAGCGGCTACCGCTGGTACGGCCCCGAGCAGCTCGAGGAGTCGCGGGTACTGGCCCGGCTGCGCCGGGCGGGCATGCCGTTGGCGGACATCCGGCTGGTACTGGCCGGATGGTCCGGTGCGGAAACCGACCTGGTCCGGAAGCTGCTCCAGGCGCATCTGCGCCGTCTCGAACGGGGGCTGGCGGAGGCCCGCAGCGAGTTCTCCACGATCCGAGCGCTACTCGAACGCAGGGAGAACCCCATGACTTCGCTCCGTACCACGACCGTCCGGTCGGCCGTCTCCGCGCCGGAGCTCGCGGCCGCACTGGACGCGGTCCGCTTCGCCGTCGGCAGCGATCCGGAGCTGCCGATGCTCGGCGGTGTCCTGTTCGACATCGAGGGCGACGAGCTTCGTGTCGTGGCCACCGACCGGTACCGGATGGCCGTCGCGCGGGTCGGCGCCGCCGGGTACGGCGGGGCCCGGGTGCAGGTCATCGTGCCGTCCCCGCTCGCCGATGCGATGCGGGCGCTGCTGGGTGGCGAAGCGTCCGTCCGGCTCACGGTGGATGGTGACCGGGTGTCCTTGGAGGCGGGTGACCGGCAGGCGGCCGGCCCGTGCCTCGATCACGACTTCCCTGACTACCGTCGCCTCGTCCGCCTGCCGGCGGGGCGCCGTGCGCCGGTTGATGTGCCGGCCTTCCGGGAGGCGGTGGAATGCGGTCCCGTCCGTACGAGCGAGGAGGACGGCGTGTCCTGTGACGTCACCGTGCTCAAGGTGACGGCCGGTGGTGTGGTGGCCGTCTGCGGGGACGGTGACGACGATCAGGGGCGCGTCGCCGTCAACCGCGCGTTCCTGCTGGAGGCGCTCGCCGCGGGAGGCCGGGACCGGCTGTTGCTGGAACTCGGCGCCCCCACGGCCCCGCTGGCGATCCGCCGGGCGGATGGCGAGGGCGTCTTCTCACTCCTGATGCCGGTCCGCCTGGACGGCTAGCCGCCGGGCCGCGCCGGTGGGCCCCGGGGCCTGGGGCTCCGCGCCGGGCCCCGCGCCTCAATCTCCCCCGGCTGCTGCCTCCCCCAGACTCCGTCCGGGGGGGCCAGAGGTGCCTCCACGAGGCTGAAGTTGCGGCCCCGCCCCCGGACCCCCGCACCCCACCACCCCCGCCCAGCGGGGACCCGCCCCCACCCTCGGCCCGGGGCCGGCCGTCCTATCCGGGCGTCTGCCAGAACTGTGCCAGCGCCGCCTCCTTGTAGGGGGCCGGGCTGACGCTCAGGTCACCCGCGAACGGGCGGTCCAGGGCCATCACCAGGAGCAGGCTGAAACCGATCAGCGCGGCCACCGCCGACACGAACAGCAGCTGCATCTTCAGGCTCCGCAGCCCGAACAGGAACGTGAGCGGCAGGATCACCAGTGCGCCCCCGTAGACCAGCACCTGCAACAGCGTCGGCAGCGACGTCTCCGCCATCGTCACCCGCGCCCTGCGCTGCGCCGCGACGTCGTTGAGGCGGCTCGCGGCCTCCTGGTAGAAGGTCTCGCTGCGGGGGCCGGCGGGTTCGTACGCCTGGAGCGCCGTGTAGAGGGCGTGCGTCTGCTCGGCGGTCGCGTCGAAGCTGGGTCTGCCCTCGCGCATCAGCGGCCACTGGACGTCGACCACGGCGTGCACGTACGAGCCCACCGCCCGGTCCACCTTGGCCCGGTCGGCCGGCGGGAACGCCTCCGCGCTGCGCACGACCAGGGCCAGGTCGGTGGCCTCGGTGGCGACGACGTTCTGGGTGTTCTCCAGTTGTGTCCAGAGCGTGACGACGACGAACGCGAGGATGATTCCGTAGATCGCGCCGAACATGCCGAGGGCGACCCCGACCATCTCGTTGTGCTCGCCGGCCGCCAGGTGCGGGAAACGGCGCCGTGCGGCGACGCTGCCGGTCACCGCGAGGGCCGTGAAACCGCCCACGAGCAGGACGCCCAGGACGAACGTGCTGAGGTTGTTGAGTAACCAGAGGATCATGCACGGCTCAACGAGTCCGGCCGCCCGCGGCGACGGCCACCGCGGGCAGGGCGACGTCGTATCAGCCGACCTTCGGCGCCTTCGGCAGGCCGGCCGTCAGCGCCGAGCCGGCGCCGGTCAGGGAGCTGCCGGTGGCCTTGGTCGCGTTGCCGGCCGTCGAAGCGGTGACGCCCACCGCCGTCTTGGTGTCCTGCACGGCGTGTCCGGGGTGGTCGACGATGTCGCCGACGCGCTCGGTGATCGGGGGCGCCTGGGCGGCGGGCTCGTCGGCGTGGGCGAGGCCCGGGGTGAGGGCGAGGGCCGCGCCCCCGGTGAGGACCAGGGCGGCGAAGCTGCGCTTGATGGGGTTCATGCCGGGCCCAACGACCCCACGGCGCCGGGGGTCACTCGCCGGGCGCGTCCGCGGACCGCTCAGTCCTCGACCACCAGCGCCGGCGTCGACTTCGTCAGCACTTCGCCCCGGAAGAAAGCGGGGCTGCGGCGTTCGGTGACGAGCATGACGACCAGGCCGAGGACGAGCAGGCCGACGCCGATGATGAAGACGCTGCCGACGCCGAAGACGGTGGAACCGGATCCGTAGGCCGGGTTCCACATGTCGACCAGGGTCTTGCAGAAGACGCAGGCCAGCAGCAGACCGCCCAGGACCGGGAAGACGCCCTTGAAGAGCAGGTCGCGGGCGGAGCCGCGCAGCTCGCGCCGGAAGTACCAGGCGCAGGCGAAGGCGGTCAGCGAGTAGTAGAAGCAGATCATCAGGCCGAGCGCGAAGATCGTGTCGGTCAGGACGTTCTCGCTGACCAGGGACATCACGGTGTAGAAGACGCCGGTCGCGACGCCCGCCATGACGGTGGCGCGGCCCGGCGTCTTGAAGCGCGGGTGGACCTTGGCGTAGGAGGCGGGCAGCGCCTCGTAGGTGGACATGGCCAGGACCGTGCGGGCCACCGGGATGAAGGTGGTCTGGAGGGAGGCGGCGGCGGAGGCGAGGACGGCGACGAAGAGCAGCACGCCGAGCAGCGGGCCCATCACGGGACCGGCGAGGGCGGCGAAGACGTTGCCCGAGGTCTCGGGGTTGCCGAGGCCGAGCCCCTTGGTGCCCGAGCCGACGGCCATCTGGGCGGCGATGCCGGTGGCCAGGTAGGAGCCGACGAGGACGACCATGGCGATCAGCGAGGCGCGGCCGGGGGTCTTGGCCGAGCCGATGGTCTCCTCGTTGGCGGTGAGACAGGTGTCCCAGCCCCAGTACATGAAGATCGAGAGGGAGAGTCCGGCGGTGAAGGCGCCCATGGACTCGACCGCGAAGGGGTTCATCCACTGCCAGGAGAAGTGCGCGCCGGTGTCGAACGCCCCGGCCGAGGCCTTCTGGAAGGCCATCGCCACGAAGATCGCCAGGACGGCGAGTTGCAGGCCGACCAGGGTGTACTGGACGCCCTTGGTGGCGGTCATGCCGCGGTAGCTGATGGCGGTCGCGGCCGCGATCAGGGTGAGGCAGGTGGTGATGTGGACGAGTTTGTCGCCGTCCAGGGCGGCGATCGCCTCGTTGCCCGTGATCTGCCCGGCCAGCAGCCAGAAGTAGGAGGTGGCGACGCCGGCCAGGTTGGAGAGCACGATGATCGTGGCGATCACCAGGCCCCATCCGCACATCCAGCCGACGCGCGGGCCGAAGGCCTTGACGGTCCAGGTGAAGGAGGTTCCGCAGTCGGGGACGGCCTTGTTCAGCTCCCGGTACGCGAAGGCGACGAGCAGCATCGGCAGGAAGCCGGCGAGGAACACCGCGGGCATCTGGACGCCGACCTCGCCGGCCGTGGAGCCCAGCGTGGAGGTCAGGCAGTAGACGGGGGCGACGGTGGAGATGCCGATGACGGCGCTTCCGACGAGGCCGACGGACCCCTTGCCGAGCCCCTTGCCGCGGACGTCGCCGTCGGCGGCGCCGCCCTCCGTCTCTGCGGCCGGGTGGGGCGGCCGAACGTCCAGCTGAGTCATGGGTCAGGACGTTAGACGGTGCGGTTTCCACATCTGGAGGCTTTGACTCCGGATGGCCGGGCGCCAAATCACCTTAGAATCCGCCGTCGATTGTTGTTGACGCCACGGCAATGCAAGGTTCGCTCAGGCACCCATCCATGGTTCGAGAGGAACCGGATAGAAGCTTCCGTTATGCGGAAACCGCAGATGTGTCTGTTTTGTCGGGTCGGAAAGTTTCCGTGTGACCCGCGCCTCACCTGCGCCCCACCCGGCCCCGCCCTCAGCCCGCCCATACGATCGACTGCACCTCGCTGTAGGCGTGCAGCGCGTACGAGCCGACGTCCCGCCCCACCCCGGACCGCTTGAAGCCCCCGAACGGCGCCTCCATGTTCCGCCCGATCGTGTTCACGCCCACCCCACCCGCCCGCAGCCGCCGCGCGACCCGGAAGGCGCGCGCCGGATCCCCGGACCACACGTAGCTCAGCAGACCGAAGTCACTGTCGTTGGCCAGCGCCACCGCCTCGTCCTCGCCCCCGTCGAACGGCACGACCACCACCACCGGCCCGAAGATCTCCTCCCGCACCACGCGCATGTCGTTCGTGCAGTCCACGAGCAGGGTCGGGGCGACGTAGAAGCCGCGGCCGTCCCCCACCACCGGCCGCTCGCCCCCGTACGCGATCCGCGCGCCCTCCTTGCGGCCGAGCTCCACGTACGACTCGACCCGGTCCCGGTGCGCCGCCGAGATCACCGGGCCGACCACCGTGCCCCGCACCCCCGGATCGCCCACCTTCATGAACGCCAGATAGCCGGTGAGCTTCTCCACCAGCGCCCCGTACACCGACCGGTGCACGATCACCCGGGTCGGCGCCGTACAGATCTGGCCGCTGTAGAAGGAGAAGGTGGTGCCGATCCCCGCGACCGCCGCGTCGAGACCGGCGGCGTCGACATCGTCCATCACCACCGCCGCGCCCTTGCCGCCCAGCTCCATCAGCTGCCGCTTCATGGAGCGGCCGCACACCTCGGCGATGCGCTGCCCGACCCCCGTGGAGCCGGTGAACGACACCATGTCCACGTACGGGGAGTCCACCGCCGCCTCGCCCACCTCCACGGAGGCGCCCGAGACCACGTTGACGACGCCCGCCGGGACCCCCGCCTCGTGCAGCGCCTCGGCCATCTTGAACACCGACAGCGGATCCTGCGGGGCCGGCTTCACCACCACCGTGTTCCCCATCGCCAGCGCCGGGGCCACCTTGCCCGCCGGGTTCGCCCACGGGTTGTTGTACGAGGTGATGCACGTGACCACGCCGACCGGCTGGCGCACCTCCAGCGCGCCGAGCACGCTCGCCCCGCCCATCGGGCCGGCCTCGGTGACCTGCGGCGGGAGCCCCCGCTCCACCGGTTCCAGGGCGCCCTTCGCGTACCGCCGGAAACGGGCCGCCCCGACGCCCACCTGCATGCCGCGCGCGATGCCCGTCGGCGCGCCCGTCTCCGCCTGCGCGAGCGCCGCCCACGGCTCGTACTCCCGCTGGATGATGTCCGCGGCCCGGTCCAGGACCGCCGCGCGCGACTCGGGGCTCGCACGGGACCAGTCCTCGAAGGCGTCGGCCGCCGCGCGGGCCGCCTCCGCCACCTGGGCGCGCGTGGCCTCGGGGGCCAGGCCCACCACCGACTCGTCGGCGGGGTTGACCACCTCGTAGTGGCCGCCCGCGGGCTCCACCCACTCGCCGCCGATGTACAGCCGCTGCGGAGCGCTCATCGCGTGCTCACCGTCCTCGTGTCACGGCCCGAGCGCAGCACGGTGCCCGGGATCGCGCCGGTCACCTGGTCGTCGCGGATCGTCTCCACGCCGTTGACGCGTACGGACACGATCCCGACCGCCCGCGCGTCCAGCCGCGGGCTGTTCCCGGGCAGGTCGTGCACGAGCGTCGCCGGACCGGCCTCGATCCGCTCCGGGTCGAAGAGCACCAGGTCCGCGTGGTACCCCTCGGCGATCCGCCCGCGCCCACGCAGCCCGAACAACTTCGCCGGGTCGTCGGTGAGCATCCGTACCGCCTGCTCCAGCGGCACCAGCTTGCGGCCGCGCAGGCAGTCGCCGAGGAAGCGGGTCGTGTACGGGGCCCCGCACATCCGGTCCAGGTGGGCGCCGGCGTCGGAGCCGCCGAGCATGACGTCCTCGTGCTGCCAGGTCTCGGCGCGCAGGGCCCAGCTGGCCGGGTCGTTGTCGGTGGGCATCGGCCACAGGACCGTGCGCAGGTCGTCGTTGGCGCAGATCTCCACCAGGCAGTGGAAGGCGTCCAGGCCGCGTTCGGCCGCGATGTCATTGACGACCCGGCCCGACAGGCCCTCGTTCTCCTTGCTGTACGTGTCCCCTATGACGTAGCGGCCGAAGTTCGCGAGGCGCCGGAAGACCCCGGCCTCCTTGCTGTCGGCGCGGCGCAGCAGCTCGGCGCGTACGTCCGGGTCGCGCAGCCTGCCGATCCGTTCGGGGACGGGCAGGCCCAGGACCTCGCCCCAGCCGGGGATGAGGTTCAGCGCGCAGAAGGTGCCGAGGGACATGTTCATGGGCGTGAGGATCGGCATGGTCAGCGCGACGATCCGGCCACCGGCCTTGCGGGCCCGCTCGCTCGGTACGAGCTGGCGCGGGACCCGTTCCGGGACGGAGGCGTCGATGGTGAGGACGTTCCAGTTCAGGGGGCGTCCGGCGGCCGCGCTCATCTCCACGAAGAGGTCGATCTCCGCGTCGGAGAACTGGTCGAGGCAGCCCGCGACGATCGCCTCCAGCTGGGTGCCCTCGTGTTCGGCGACCGCGCGGGAGAGTGCGAGGAGTTCCGCCGGTTTCGCGTGCCGGGAGGCGACGGGGGCGCCGGAGCCGTCGGAGTGGGTGGAGGACTGGGTGGTGGACAGGCCCCAGGCCCCGGCGTCCATGGCGTCGTGGAAGAGGTCGAGCATCTGCCGCATCTGCTGCTCGGTGGGCTGCCCGCCGACGGCGTCCTCGCCCATGACGTGCCGGCGCAGCGCGCAGTGGCCGACCATGAACCCGGCGTTGACGGCGATCCGCCCCTCCAGCGCGTCGAGGTACTCGCCGAAGGTGGACCAGGTCCAGTCGACGCCCTCTTCGAGCGCGGCGAGGGCCATCCCCTCGACCTTGCTCATCATGCGGCGGGTGTAGTCGGCGTCGTCGGGGCGGGCCGGGTTGAGGGGGGCCAGGGTGAAGCCGCAGTTGCCGCCGGCGACGGTGGTGACGCCGTGGTTCATGGAGGGGGTGGCGTACGGGTCCCAGAACAGCTGGGCGTCGTAGTGCGTGTGCGGATCGATGAACCCGGGGGTCAGCACGAGCCCGGTGGCGTCCTCGCCGGTCCGGGCCGCCTCGGTGACGGTGCCGGGTTCGCCGATGACGACGATCCGCCCGTTCCGGATGCCGACGTCGCCGACGTGCGCGGGCGCGCCCGTTCCGTCGACGACAGTGGCTCCCTTGATCAGGTGGTCGAGCATGACGCTGAGGCTCCTTCGTCCGTGACGTGATCGCTGGCACGTCGGCACCGTTGGTCCGCGGGCGTAACCGGCCCCCCCGCCGGGGCGGTGCGGCGGGGGCGGGGGCGGAGGCGGGGCGGGGGGTGGCCCGGTCGGGCGGGCGGGGTCGGCAGGCCCGGTCAGGCGGCCTGGCGGAAGCGGGTCGTGCGGTGGACCGGGTCCGTGTCGATGTGCGGGATCACGTGTTCACCGATGAGCTTGATGCTCGTCATCGTGTCCTCGTAGGACACGCCGGTCGGCAGGCCGAAGGACAACTGGTCGGCGCCGGCCTGCTCCCAGCGCTTGCACTGGGCGCGCACCTCGGACGGGTCGCCGCAGATCAGCAGCTCCTCCGCGATCAGCAGCTCGATGATCTCCGCGTTGTACTCGGGCAGCGTCTCGGGCCACTGCGGGATGGCCTCGGGGCGCGGGAACGTGTCGTGGTAGCGGAAGACCAGCGACTGGAACCGGTTCATGTTCGCGTTGACGGCGATCTCCACGGCCTTGTCGTGGGTCTCGGCACAGATCGCGGTCGAGGTGACCATCACGTTGTCGTTGACGAAGGCGCCGATGGCCTTGGCCTCCTGGATGGCCGTCTTGTACTGCTCCAGCACCCACTCCATGTCGGAGACCTTCTGCACGCTGAAGCCGAGGACGCCGAGGCCCTTCTTGGCGGCCATCGCGTACGAGGACGGCGACCCGGCGGCGTACCACATGGCGGGGTGCGCCTTGCCGTACGGCTTGGGGAAGATCTTGCGCGGCGGGAGCGACCAGTGCTTGCCCTGGAACCCCTCGTATTCCTCCTGGAGGAACATCTTGGGGAACTCCGCGATGGTCTCCTCCCAGATCTCCTTGGTGTGGTTCATGTCGGTGATGCCGGGCAGGAACCCGAGGATCTCGTGGCTGCCCGCGCCGCGGCCGGTGCCGAACTCGAAGCGTCCCTTGGATAGGTGGTCGAGCATGGCGACCTTCTCGGCCACCTTGACCGGGTGGTTCACCGGGGCGAGGGGGTTGAAGATGCCGGAGCCGAGGTGGATGCGTTCGGTGGCGTGGGCGAGGTAGGCGAGGAACACCTCGTTCGCGGAGAGGTGCGAGTACTCCTCCAGGAAGTGGTGCTCGGAGGCCCAGGCGTACTTGAAGCCGGACTTGTCGGCCTGGATGACGTACTCGGTCTCCTCGATCAGCGCCTTGTGCTCTGCCTCGGGGTCGACCTTGGACCGCGCCTCAGGCACGTATCCCTGCACGAAGAGCCCGAATTCCAAGGGGTTCACCGTCCTTAGTTTTCTGACGTAGCGTCAGATTCGATGCAGCCGACTGTTCCACCGTGTGCCGGGAGCGTCAATACCTGACGCGCCATCAGGAAATGCGGTGGGCGCAGGGCTAGGGGAGGCTGACCCCGGCCATCCAGCCGCCGTCGATGACGAACGGCTGTCCGGTGATGTACGAGGAGTCCTCGCTGGTCAGGAAGAGCGCGAGCTTCGCGACCTCCTCCGGCCGGCCCACCCGGCCGAGCGGGACCACCCGCTTGTACAGGTCCGCCATCGCGTCCCTGGCCTCGTCGGTCATGCCTGCCGGGTCCAGCAGCCCCGGGTTGGCCATCGGGGTGTCCACGGCACCCGGGCACATCGCGTTGACCCGGACGTTCTTCGCCGCCAGTTCCAGCGCGGCGACGCGCGTCAGCCCCAGGACGGCCGCCTTGGTCGCCGCGTACGCACCCACGTACGCCATGCCCGTCAGGCCGGTGTAGGAGGAGGTGTTGACGATCGTCCCGCCACCGGCCGCCTCGATCTCGGGGGCGAGCGCCTTGATGCCGAGGAAGGCGCCGACCTGGTTGACCCGGACCACCTGCTCGAACTCCTCCAGCGGGGTCGCGGTCAGCTCGTTGAAGCGCAGGATGCCCGCGTTGTTGACCAGCCCGTCGATGCGGCCGAAGGCCTCCTTCGCGGCGGTGACGGCGGCCGCCCAGTCCTCCTCCCGGCCCACGTCCATCCGTACGTAGCGGGCCCGGTCCCGGCCGATCTCCTTGGCGACCGCCGCGCCCTGCTCGTCCAGTACGTCCCCGAGCAGCACCTTGGCCCCCTCGGCGGCGAACAGGCGGGCCTCCTGCTCGCCCTGGCCGCGCGCGGCGCCCGTGATCAGGACGACGCGTCCCTCCAGCTTGCCCATGCGGGTGCTCCTAGTCGTTGAGTGTCCTGGTCATCGGAGTTCCTAGTCGTTGAGGAGGGGGGCCACCTCGGCTCCGAACGCGGCGATCTGGTCGGTCAGTTCGGCACGGTCGCGGCTGCGGAAGCGGACCTGGATCTGGTCCACGCCGAGGGCCGCGTACTCCCGCAGGGACTCGGCGAGCCCCTCGGCCTTGCCCGTGAGGGTGCGCCGGCCGGTGGCCCAGGCGGGCTCGCCCACGTACAGCGCCTCGGTGATCGCGCCGAACTCGATGGGTTCGGTGATCCCGGCCGCCTCGCGGAGCTGCCGGATGCGGGCGATCCGGGCGGGGAGCTCGCCGCGCGGGTCGCCCTGCGGGAGCCAGCCGTCGCCGCGTACGGCGGTCCGGCGCACGGCGGCGGGCGAGGAGCCGCCGACCCACACGGGGATCCGCGCCTGGGCGGGCCGGGGCAACTGGCCGAGGTCCTTGAAGGAGAACCGTTCCCCCTCGAACTCCGGGAACTCCTCGGGGCCGAGGGCCGCGCGCAGGGCGTCCAGGGTCTCGTCGAGGACGGCACCGCGGCGCTCGAAGTCGACGCCGAGCGCCTCGAACTCCTCCGCCACGTGCCCGGCGCCGACCCCGAGGATCAGCCGGCCGCCCGAGAGGTGGTCGAGGGTGGCGTACTGCTTGGCGGTGAGCAGGGGGTGGCGCAGTCCGACGATCGCGATGTGGCTCAGCAGCCGCACGTGCTCGGTGATCCCGGCGAGGTAGGCCAGGGTGGCCACCGGGTCGTACCAAACGGTGCCCATGGGGCCGGCGAGGCGGCGCGGGACGGCCACGTGGTCGCAGGTGGCGAGGTAGCCGAACCCGGCCCGATCGGCGGCCCGGGCCACCTCGGCGAGGTCGGCGGCGGTGGCCGCGGCCTCCCAGGGCTCGGCGTACAGGGTGCTCTGCGACTGGATCGGGAGCTGCATCCCGTACGCCAGCCGGCCTTCCGTAAACACGCGCGCCATGCCGTGACCGCCTCGCTTTCGTGTGTGCCGTGCGTCCGCTGGTGGGCCGTACCGGGTGGGGCGTCGTCGTTGCCGACCCGCCTCGATTCGCCATACCGGCACGGGCATCGTCGTAGCTGACGGGTCGTCAGGCAAGGGGGCTGCCGGGGCCGATTCGGGTGGCGCACTTCGGGATGCATGACGCGACGCGCTACTCCGCGTTCCTGCAGAACCTGCTGATGTCCGTCCTGTTCCTCTCGCTGTACACAGCCCGGCGGGGGCGGCGCGGGCAGTCGATGGTCATCGCCGCCGCGAAGTGGCTGGGGACACTGGCACCGACCGTGCTGTTCGGGGTGATCGAGGACGCCCCGTTCATCCTCGGGCTGGGGGTGCTGTGCTCCGTGTTCGACCTGGCGTACATCGCGCTGCTGGCCAGGGACCCGGCGGCGGACGGTGACGGCTGACGGGGGCTTCGGGGGGCGGTGTCCCCTGCCCCGGTATCGGGGAAGTGCTGCGGGTTTCCCGTCAGTCCACTGTCCTTTCGTGTCGTGTCGGCCCGTCAAGGGCGCTCGCTGCGCTCGCGTCGCTTCGTTGATGGCCTTCGGCCACCCTTGACCGACCGCCCCGCCCCGAAAAGCCAAAGACCGCCGGGAAACCCCCGAAGAACGGCCGGGCCGTTCGGGTTCACGACCCAGCCCCACCGGCGATCGAGGCGCGGGGTCCGGGGCGGAGCCTCAGGGAGCTCCGAGCGCAGCGAGGGGGCCTAGCCGCGGCGCCGCAGATCGCTACGCGCTCCTGCGGGACGGCGTCCGCGGGCCGTCAGCCCGGCTTGCGTGCCCTGGCGTCGAAGCCGCCGGCACCGGCTGGGGTCGGCGGGCCCGAAAAGCAGGTGCGGCCGGCCACCCCGCGGCCTAGCGTGAGGCGGTGAGCAGCGACTATCCATTCGCCGACGGGCACAACCTCGTCTGGGACCTGACCGGTTTCAGTCCCGACGAGGAGATGGTCGAGTCCGCCACCCTGACCCGGGACCAGTTCCTCGCCGTCCGGCACCTGTTCGTGCTGGGCGACGATCCCTGGATGGTGGCGGGTGAGTACCGTGTGGCACCGGGCCTCTGGCCCCACCTGCGGCAGGCCGTCCCGGGGCTCGGCTTCCAGCGCGATGCGGACTACTACCTCGGCGCCCGTCAGGCCCTGCCTGACGGGCGCTTTTGGCGTCCCGCGGTGGGTGTGACCGCCCCGGGGCCGATTCCGCCGCCGTAAGTGCGGGCAGGGCGGGGCCGGATGTGACAGAACGGTGTCATTGCCGTCATCCGGGGCGCGGGTGACGATGGGGGCATGCCCACGAACCGCCGCGTCGTCATCGCGGTCTTCCCCGACGTCGACCTGCTCGACGTCACCGGCCCGGCCGAGGTGTTCGCACTGGCCAACCGGGAGACCGGGGGGCGGGCGGGGTACCTGGTGGAGCTCGCGGCGCCGTCGGCGGGTGTGGTCGCCACGTCGGCGGGGGTGCGGCTGGTCGCGGACCTCGCGTTCGGCGACGTGGACGGGGTGCTGGACACGCTGCTGGTGCCCGGCGCCGTGGATCTGCACCCGGACGGGCCGGTCGCCCGGATCGACCGGGAGGTGGTGGCGTGGCTGGAGACGGTCGCGCCCCTCGCCCGGCGGGTGGCGTCGGTGTGCGTGGGCGCGCACCTGCTGGCCGCGGCCGGCTTGCTGGACGGGAAGACGGCCACCACCCACTGGTCGACCGCCGCCCAACTGGCCGCCGACCATCCGGCGGTGACGGTCGACCCGGACCCGATCTTCGTCCGGTCCGGCAACGTGTGGACCGGGGCCGGGATCAGCGCCTGCATGGATCTCGCGCTGGCGCTGGTGGCCGACGACCTGGGGGAGGAGGTGGCGCTGGCGGTGGCGCGGCAGCTGGTCATGTACCTCAAGCGGCAGGGCGGCCAGAGCCAGTTCTCGGTCCCGCTCAGCCGGCCGGCGGCCTCCCGCAGGGACATCGACGAGCTGCGGATGTACATCGCCGAGCACTTGGACGGCGATCTGTCCGCCGCGGCCCTCGCGGCGCGGATGTGCCTGAGCGAGCGGCACTTCGCGCGGGTGTTCCGCCAGGAGACCGGCACGACCGCCGCCGCGTACGTCGAGGCCGCCCGGGTGGAGGCGGCGCGTCGGCTGCTGGAGAGCACCGACCGGCCGCTCGATCAAGTGGCCGCCGCCTGCGGGCTCGGTTCGGTGGAGACGCTCCACCGCGCGCTGCGCAAGCAGATCGGCACCACTCCGGCGGCGTACCGCCGCCGTTTCCGCGTCTCTTCCTGACGGATCTCACTGACCCAAGGAGCTTTGCCATGTCCGCTTCCGCGACCCTGCGCGATGTGATCGGCCTCGACAACGAGCTGCCCCGCCTCGCCGACAGCACCCTCATCATGATCGACTACCAGAACACCTACCGCACCGGCGTGATGGCCCTCGAAGGCGCCGAGCGGGCGCTCGCGGCCGGGGCCCGGCTGCTGGGGGCGGCGCGGGCCGCCGGGATCCCCGTCATCCACATCGTCAACGACGGCGGCGAGGGCACGCCGTACGACATCCGCGCGGAGATCGGCGCGATCAGCGACGAGGTCGCGCCGGTCGCCGGTGAGCCGGTGGTGGTCAAGCAGTTCCCGAACGCCTTCCACGACACCGGGCTGGAGAAGGCCCTGCACGAGGTGGGCGCGGGCAAGGAGCTGGTGCTGGCGGGCTTCATGACGCACATGTGCGTCACCTTCACGGCCGAGGGCGCCTTCTACCGCGGCTACCGGCCCACCGTCGTCGCCGAAGCCACGGCCACCCGCGCGCTGACCGGTCCGGACGGCGTCGTGGTGCCCGCCGCCGCCCTCCAGGCGGGCGCCCTGACCACCATCGGGGACCTGTTCGGCGTCGTCGCCCCGACGGTCGCGGACCTCGCCGGCTAGCGCGCGGTCAGGAGCGGGCGGAGGGGGCCCGCGCCCAGGCGGGTGGTGAGGGCCGGGCCGTGGCGTCGGACGATGGTGGCCGCCGTGGCGGCGACGAGGGCGCCGACGAGGAAGCCGGCGAGTACGTCGTGCGGGTAGTGCACGCCCACCCAGACCCT
>NZ_JBSGYT010000012.1:0-160045 GCF_053610645.1 Streptomyces sp. NPDC054883
TGGACTACATGAACTCCCGCTACGGCAGCCCCGTGGGCGCCTGGAACTTCTGGCAGTCGCACCACTGGTACTAAGCCGCCAGTGGCAGCAGACGCAGGAACACGCTCGGCCGGACTCTCCGGCCGAGCGTCTTCGCGTTTGCGGCCGCCGAGCGGGCCCGGCTCCCGCGTTCCGCGGACCCGCACGCGGCCGGCTTCTGCATTGCAACGCTGCATTGCATTAACCTCCAGTGCCATTGCATCAATTTACCGCTCCTCACCTGCGCAAACGACTCTCATTTGATTGACGAGTCTATGAACGCAACGTAGCTTTCGACGTGAGTCAAACACGTGATGTCGCGAGATGAGGAATGGCCATGAGTGAATCCCTCCACACCGTCACGACGCTGCCGAGCGAGCGTCGGCCCGGCTGCCCCTTCGACCCGCCGGCAGAGCTGACCGACGCCCGCCGGCACGGCCCCATCAGCCGCTACACCCACCCCGGTGGAAAGCCCGGCTGGCTGATCACCGGGTACGACCTGGTCAGGTCGGTCCTGGCCGACCCGCGGTTCAGCTCGCGCAAAGAGCTCCTGAACGTGGTCGACTTCGAGATCCCTCCCGCGCCGCCCGGCGAGTTCCTCCTCATGGACGAACCCCAGCACGGGCGTTACCGGAAACCACTGGTGGGCAAGTTCACCGCACGCCGGATGAGACTGCTCACCGAGCGCATCGAGCAGATCACCGCCGACTGCCTCGACGCCATGGAGGCGGCCGGCCCGTCGGCGGACCTGGTGTCCGCGTTCGCCAAGCCGATCCCCACCATCGTCATCTGCGAGCTGCTGGGCGTGCCGTACGAGGACCGGGACTCCTTCCAGGAACAGATCGACAAGTTCATGAACGGGGAGACGAACGACGAGGACCTGATCGCCGCCTACACGGCGACCCAGGACTACCTCGCCCGGCTCGTCGCCGCCAAACGCGCGAACCCCACCGACGACGTGCTCAGTGAACTCACCGACAGCGATCTGACCGATGAGGAGTTGCAGGGGATCAGCCTGATCCTGTTGGCGGCCGGCTTCGACACCACCGCGAACATGCTGGCCCTCGGAACCTTCGCCCTGCTGCAGAACCCGGCGCAACTGGCCGCGCTGCGTGCCGATCCCGCCCTCATCGACCAGGCCGTGGAAGAGCTGCTGCGCTACCTGAGCGTCGCCAAGTCGTTCATGCGGACGGCGCTGGTGGATGTCGAGGTGGGCGGCGAGGTGATCGAAGCCGGCACGACGGTCGTCCTGTCGTACAACACCGCCAACCGCGACCCGGAGCGCTTCGCGGATCCCCACGTGCTCGACCTCCGCAGGGAGTCCGGTGGGCACCTGGCCTTCGGCCACGGCATCCACCTGTGCCTGGGGCAGCAGCTGGCCCGGGTCGAGATGCGGGTCGCGTTCTCCGCGCTGCTCGAGCGCTTCCCCACGCTGCGCCTGGCCGTACCGGCCGAAGAGGTTGCGCTGCGCCCGGAGGCCGCGGACATCCACGGAGTGAAGAACCTCCCGGTAACCTGGGACGTGTGACCGTACGGCAGGTCGCACGAGCCCTTGCGGGCTCGCTCGTACGACGGACTCGGCGGCCCCGCCGTGGCGTTGGCGGGGGCGGTCGGCAGAAGGCCTTTCATTGGGATTCGTCCGACCTCGTCTCCCCGGCGGTCTACCGTACGGTCATGCCGTGCCGCCCGCCGCGGTCTCATGAGGAGGATCCGTGTCGTCGTATGACCCCCAGTACGCTCCCGCCGGTGATGTGGGTGCGGCGCTCATGGTGATCGACTCCCGGCTCAAAGCCATTTACGACGGCAAGTCCGGTACCGACCCCCAACAGCAGCTGCTGATGGACCAGTTCATGACGTCGTTGACGCCCGTGGGTGCCCGCGACCTGCTGGACGGCGCCTGCACGCTCATCTACATGTTCATGACCTGGCTGCGGAAGGCGTACGAAGGCCACGACAAGGACGTCATCGAGTACGTGGTGCCCGACCTCGTGGCCACGATGCGTACGATGCGCAAGAGCGTCCGCCCCGAATTCATTCCCACCATGGCCGGCATGGTCATCGCGGCCGGCACCGGCTTGAGCCCCAGCCTGTGGCGCAAGCAGTACGGCGACTGGACCACGGACGAGATGAACCCGCTGGAAGCGACCGCCTTCCTGCTCGCGGAGCACATCAACCGGCTCACCGGCGACCGCGATTACGCCGCCCGCCTGATCGGCAACGCCCTGTCCGGCGCGGACCAGGACTGAAACGTGCGGCGGTCCGCGTGACACGTTCGGACCCGCGCCGGTTGCCCGGCGCGCGGGCCGCCGATGTCATGGAGGCGGGGTGCGCCGTCACACGGGCCATCCCCGTGCAGGCGGAAGGGGCCGACCGTGGGAAGCACCGGCACATCGACGTCGCTGCGAGGCCTCGCGGGTGTGGCGGCCGGCGTCCTCCTGACGCTGGTGCCGGCGGCCGCTCCCGCGTCGGCAGAGGGCCCGGCCGGTGGTGACGACGCCGTCGTGCTGCGCTGGCATCCGTGCCCGCAGGCGGCGCAGGCGGGCTTCGAGTGCGCGGTGGCGAAGGTACCGCTGGACCACGCACATCCCTCGGGCCGCACCATCGACCTCGCTGTGATCCGCCACCGGGCGGCCACCCCGGCCCGGCGCGCCGGCTCCTTCTTCTTCAACCCGGGCGGACCCGGCGGCCCGGGAACCGTCGGGCTGCCCGAGTTGTACGACCTGCGAGGCGTCGGCGAGAGCACGGCGGTGCGCTGCTTCGACACTGCCGGGCAGGCCGCGGCCTGGCACGAAGACGTCCCGCAGTTCCCGGTGGGGCCGCAGGAACGGCAGGCGTACGTCGCCGCGTACGCCGACCTGGCGAAGCGGTGCGAACGCCGCGATCCAGAGCTGCTGCGCCACATCTCGACCGCCGCCACCGCGCGCGACCTGGACCTGCTGCGCCGGGCGGCGGGGGAGGACCGGCTGCGCTACTGGGGCGTCTCGTACGGCACGTTGCTCGGCGCGACGTACGCGAGCCTGTTCCCCGACCGGGTCGGGCGGCTCGTGGTCGACGGGAACGTCGACCCGCGGGCGTGGGTGAACCGCGGCGCGGGCGGCCAGCCCGGGCTGAACACCTTCCTGCGCCTCGGCTCGCACCTCGGCTCCGCCGACACCCTGGGCCGGTTCCTCGACCAATGCGGTCGCGCGGCCGTGTCCCGATGTGCCTTCTCCGCAGGCAGCCCGGCGGCCACGCGGGCCAAGTACGGCACTCTGCTGGCACGCCTCGCCGCACGCCCGGTCGGCGGCTGGACGTACGCCCGTGCGGTCAGTGAGGTCCGCAGCGGCCTCTACACCGTGCACCCGGGCTGGACGGGGACGGCCGGAACACTGCAGTCGCTGTGGCAGGGACAGGTGCCGGCGGAGCCTGCCGCACCGGGCGGGCCCGCGCGCTATCCGGGGTTCGAGCAGCCGCTCGCCGTGCTGTGCGCCGAAAGCCCAACCCCGCCTCGGCCGGGGGTTACCCGGCGCTGGAGGAACGGGCCGTGCGGCAGGCCGGGCCGCTCGCGCGGTGGTGGGTGTGGGCCAACGAGCCCTGCTCCGCGTGGCCGGCCCGGGCGGCAGCCCCGTACACGGGCCCGTGGAACCGGGCCACCGGGCACCCGGCGCTGGTGCTCAACACGGTGTACGACCCGTCCACGCCGTACCGGGCGGGCCAGGCGATGGCGGCGGAGCTCGCCGGGGCCCGGCTGCTGACGCTCGACGGGTACGGGCACACCGCGCTGGACAATCCGAGCGCCTGTGTGCAGCGGCACGTGGTCCGGTACGTCCTGACCGGCGCACTCCCGCCGGTGGGCGCCCGGTGCGCCCAGGACACACCGCCGTTCGGGGCCGCGCCGGCGCGACCGTCGGGCGCCGCGCCGATCCGCCCGGCCGAGCCCGTCACGCTCCGGCAGCAGCGCCCGGTGCGGCTCCTTCCGACCCACCCCGGCTGGGCGGGGGCCTTCGGTACCGGCTGGGCGGCCGGGCAGGGGCTGCTGACCGGCGAGTACGGCTACAGCCAGCCGTTGCGGCGGAAGGCCCGGTAGAGGAGGCCGGAGGCCAGGGCCATGACGCCGAGGGCGAGCGGATAGCCGTAGCTCCAGCCCAGCTCGGGCATGTGCTCGAAGTTCATCCCGTAGACGCCCGCGACCATGGTGGGGACCGCGAAGATCGCCGCCCAGGCCGAGATGCGGCGCATGTCGTCGTTCTGCCAGGTCCCCACCCGAGCCTGCTGCGCGTCCAGGACCGAGGTCAGCAGCTCGTCCAGGGACCGGACCTCGGTGTCGGTCCGGCTCAGGTGGTCGGCCACATCGCGGAAGTAGGGCAGCACCTTCGGCGGATGACCCTGGCCGCCCTGACCCGGGCCGGCCAGGAGCCCCTGTAGGACGGGGACGAGGGGCGCTACCGCGTCCCGGAACTCCCGGACCTCCCGTTTGAGGGAGTAGATCGCCTCGGTGTGGTCGACGCGGGAGGTGGAGAAGACGCAGTCCTCCAGCGCCGTGAGCGCGGCCCGCACCTTGTCCGCGGCATTGCCGTACGCGTCCACGGCCACGTCGAGCACGGCGTGCAGAACGGACAGCGGGCCGAACCGCAGCATGCCGGGGTCGACTTCGAGCCGCCGGGCCGCTTCGGCGGCCGGATCGACCGGACCGTGCCGCACGGTGAGTACGTACCTGGGCCCGACGAAGAGCATCAGCTGCCCGGTCTCCACCGCGGCCTGCGCGTCCACGTACCAGAGCGTCTTCAACGCGACGGCCAGCACGTCACCGAAGCGCTCGCGCTTCGGGCGCTGCCGTGCCTGGACCGCGTCCTCGACCGCCAGCGGATGCAGCCCCAGCTCCCCGGCCAGCCGCAGCAGCTCGGACTCGGCCGGGTCGACCAGCCGCACCCAGCCGAACTCGCCCTCGCCCAACCCGCGCAGCCGCTTCAGCACCAGCTGGCAGGCCTCGTCCTCCAGGCCGCACTCCACCGTCTCCGACCGGCCGGAGCGTTCTTCGTACACGACGCATTCCATGCCACCCGCATGCTTCGACGCGCCGATTTCATGCGCCACCCGTCCCGGTACCGGGATTGGCGCCCGGGCATGCGGACACAAGCGGGGCGTGCTCAAGATACTTCTGGTGGTCCTCCTCGGCTCGACGGCGGCGCTGGCGTCGCTCGCCGCCCTCCTCGCCTCGCCCCTGTGGTGGGCCGCGGCCGTGCCCCTGCTGCTGCTCCTGCTGACCGCCGTCCACGACCTCCTGCAACGGCGGCATTCCGTCCTGCGGAACTACCCCGTCCTCGGGCACCTGCGGTTCGCCCTCGAGGCCCTGCGGCCCGAGATCCAGCAGTACTTCATCGAGCGCAACGTCGACGGCAGCCCCTTCGACCGCGATGTCCGCAGCATCGTCTACGAGCGGGCCAAGGGCACCGACGCCGAGGAACCGTTCGGCACCGAGCTCGACCTCTACCGGCCCGGCAGCGAATACCTCACCCCCTCCATGGCCCCGCTCCCGGTACGCACCGATCCGCCCCGGGTCCGGATCGGCGGACCCGACTGCACCCAGCCGTACGACATGGCCCTGCTCAACGTGTCGGCGATGAGCTTCGGTTCCCTGTCGGGCAACGCGGTCCTGGCCCTCAACACCGGGGCGCGACTCGGGGGCTTCGCCCACGACACCGGCGAGGGCGGTCTGTCCGAGTACCACCTGCGACCCGGCGGTGACCTGGTGTGGGAGGTCGGCACCGGATACTTCGGCTGCCGAACCGAGGAAGGGGACTTCGACGAGCGGCAGTTCGCGGAGAAGGCCGCGCACCCCCAGGTCAAGTGCGTGTCGTTGAAGATCAGCCAGGGTGCCAAGCCCGGGATCGGCGGCGTCCTGCCCGGGGCCAAGGTCAACGCGGAGATCGCGAAGGTGCGCGGGGTGCCGCAGGGGCAGACCGTGATCTCGCCGCCCTACCACCGCGTGTACTCCACCCCGCGGGAGCTGGTGCGCTTCCTGGCCCGGATGCGCCGGCTCGCCGACGGCAAGCCCGTCGGGTTCAAGCTGTGCGTCGGGTCGCGCCGCGAGTTCCTCGCCGTGTGCAAGGCCATGCTCGAAGAGGACACCACGCCCGACTTCATCGTCGTCGACGGGGCGGAGGGCGGAACCGGTGCGGCGCCCCTGGAGTTCGCCGACAACGTCGGCCTGCCGCTCGACGAAGGGCTGATGACCGTGCACAACGCGCTCGTGGGCGCCGGCCTGCGCGACCGCATCCGGATCGGGGCCTCGGGCAAGGTCGCCACCGGCAGCGACCTCGTCAAACGCCTTCTCCAGGGCGCTGACTACACCAACGCCGCCCGCGCCATGATGTTCGCGATCGGGTGCATCCAGGCGCAGCGCTGCCACACCAACACCTGCCCCGTCGGCGTCGCGACCCAGGACGAGCGGCGCGCCCGCGCCGTGGACGTGGGCGACAAGTCGCAGCGGGTACGGCGCTACCAGGAGGCGACCGTCAAGAGCGCCCTCCAGATCATGGCGTCGATGGGCGTCGAGGACCCGCGCGGGCTGCGGCCCCACATGTTGCTGCACCGGGTCGACCCGCACACCGTCCGTTCGTACGCCGAACTCCACGCCTGGCTCTCCCCCGGAGAGCTGCTCGCATCTCCGCCCGAAGGCTGGGCAGGCGACTGGAAGGCGGCCGATCCGGACCGCTTCACCAGCTGATTCCCCGGCACCGCACCGAGGGGTCGCGACCGGACCGAAGGGCACTTCCGTGGCACGTACCGTCGCCAGCGTGATCGTCAGCGCACTCGGGGAGCTGGGCGTCCAGCACGTCTTCGGCGTCGTCGGAGACGCCCTGAACCCGCTGACCGACGCCATCCGTACCACCGACGGCCTGGAGTGGGTCGGCTGCCGGCACGAAGAAGCCGCGGCCTTCGCCGCGGGGGCGCAGTCCCAGCTCTCCGGAACCCTCGGGGTCTGCATGGGCACGGTGGGACCCGGCTCCGTCCACCTGCTGAACGGTCTGTACGACGCCGCCAAGAGCCACGCCCCCGTCCTCGCGATCTGCGGCCAGGTCCCCCTGGCCGAGATCGGCAGCGACTACTTCCAGGAAGTCGACAACGACCTCCTCTTCCGTGACGTGGCCGTCTACCGGGCCACCGTCACCTCCCCGGACCAGATGCCGCGCCTGCTCGAATCCGCAGTACGCGCCGCGGTGACGCAGGGCGGTGTGGCCGTCCTGACCGTTCCCGGTGACCTCGGCGACCGGGAGCTGACCGACGACCGGCCCACCCGCTTCGCCCTCGACCGCGCCGTCACCCGCCCCGACGACCCGACGCTCGCCCGGGCCGCCGCACTGCTGAACGAGGCGTCCCGCGTCACGCTGCTCGTCGGCCAGGGCGCCCGCGAAGCCCGCGCCGAGGTCATGGAGGCCGCCGGGCTGCTGGCCGCGCCCATGGTGCTCACTCTGAAGGCGAAGGAGGGGTTCGAGGACGCCAATCCCTTCCAGGTGGGGCAGACCGGCCTCATCGGCAACCCCGCCGCGGCCCATGCGCTCGACAGCGGGGACGCGCTGCTCATGCTGGGGACCGACTTCCCCTACCGGGAGTGGTACCCGCAGGACGTCAAGGTGGTGCAGGTCGACGCACGCGAGGACCACTTGGGGCGCCGGACCCCCGTCGACGTGGGCCTGGCCGGCGATGTGGGCGCCACGCTGCGGGCCCTGCTGCCACTGCTGAAGGGAGCCCGCGAGCGCGCCCACCTGGACGATGCCAGGGAACGGTTCGTCAAGTGGCAGGAAGGGCAGCAGCGGCTGGCCGACCCCGCGCACGAGCACCGCTGGACCGGGAAGCTGCGGGCGGCGCTGGACAACCGAGATCACGAGATCCGCCCCGAGGCACTGGCCGCGGCGGTGGACGCGTACGCGGCCGAGGACGCCGTCTTCACCTCCGACACCGGTATGGCCACGGTCTGGCTCTCCCGCTTCGTCACCATGCGCGGCAGCCGGCGCCTGATCGGCTCGTACAACCTCGGCTCGATGGCCAATGCCATGCCCCAGGCGCTGGGAGCCCAGCTCTGGGCGCCCGACCGGCAGATCGTCGCCTTCTGCGGGGACGGCGGCCTGAGCATGCTGCTGGGCGACCTCATGACGATCAAGACGTACCGGCTGCCGGTGAAGCTGGTCGTCTTCGACAACCGCCGACTGGGCATGGTCAAGCTGGAGCAGGAGCAGACGGGCCTGCCCGAATTCGGTACGGAGCTCGACAACCCCGACTTCGCCGCCGTCGCCTCGGCCCTCGGCCTGACGGGTATGCGGGTCACCGACCCGGCGGGGCTGAAGGACGCGGTACGCCGGGCCTTCGATACCCCGGGCCCGGTCGTGCTGGACGTCCTCACCAACCCGGAGGAAGTGGCCGTGCCGGGCAAACCGACCGTGTCGCAAGGCTGGGGCTTTGCCATGGCCAAGGTCAAGGAGATCCTGCCGGGCCACGAGGGCTGACCGGCCCCGGACCGGATCACGACACACCGGATTACGAGCCCGCGCCCTTCGCGACCGGCCCGGGCAGCGCCCGTCGGCGCTACGGCAGCGGTGCTCCGCGGGCGGCGAGCCAGAGGGCGTACCACTCCTCGTGCGTGAGGTCGGGCTCGCGCACCGCCGCGTCGCGGCAGGCGCGGATGCGGTCCGGGCGCCCGCTGCCGACGACGGGGGCGATCCGGGCCGGATGCCGCTGCAGCCACCACAGCAGGACCGCCTCCGGTGTCGTGCCCTTGGCGTCGGCCAGCGTACGCAGGAGCAGGGCGGTCGCGCGCTGCTCCGGACTCTCCTGCCGCCCGGTATAACGGCCTTGGGCCAGGGCGCCCCAGGCCTGGAGGCCGACGCCGTTCGCGAGACAGTACTCGATCGTGCCGGAGGGGAAGCCGCCCGCCGCCGCAGCGGGAGTGTTGACGAGCACGCCGTCCTCGAGCCAGTCGCGGCGGTCCAGGCTCATCTCCAACTGGTTCGCGACCAGCGGGAAGTCGAGGTGCGCCTGGAGCCGGGCGATCTGGGCCGCATTCATGTTGGACACGCCGAACGCGCGTACCAGCCCCTGCCGTCGCAGTGAGGTGAGCGCCGCCGCGGTGTCCTCCGGGGCGGCCAGTGGGTCGGGCCGGTGCAGGAGCAGGACGTCGATGACGTCGGTCCTCAGGCGGCCGAGGCTCTCCTCGACCCGGCGGGTGATGCTGACGCCCCGCAGGTCGTAGCTGCCGGGCCGCTCCCCGTCGGCGAGCCGGATCCCGCACTTGGTCTGCAGCGTGATCCGCTCGCGCAGGTCCGGGGAGCGGGCGAGGACCTCACCGAAGACGGCTTCCGCCTTCCCGTGCCGATAGATGTCGGCGTGGTCGAACACGCGTATTCCGCTGTCGAGCGCTGCCTCGATCGCCGCCTCCGCAGCGTCGATGTCGGCGGCCCGGTACGGGCTGGTGTCCCAACTGCCGCCGAGTGCCATGCATCCGTAGAGCAGCCTGGGGCCGTTGCCTGTCGCTGGTGCCTCGATCGCCATGACCTCACCCTACGAGCGGTCGGAGGCAGTCCGCAGGGTGAGGTCGTGGACGGGCACGCGCGCTGCCGCCCCCGGAGGAGCGGCCCGGGTGCGCGGCTCCCACGGGCGGCTTGCGACGGAGCTCAAGCGCCCCCGCGTGCCACGGCCTTGACCCGGGCGGCGGAACGCGCCGCGGCCGCCCCGACGGGGCGCTGGACGGCCCGCACCGGATGCCGGTGGTCGAGTACGTGCCGGGACCGGTAGACGAGGGACGGCTTGCCGTGGGTGTCAGCGGCGGCGATGAGCAGCCCGCCCAGTGCGGAGAGGTCCGTCAGGAAGCGGGCGCGCCGGCGCGCCCGCTCCTCCGCGTCCTCGACCGTCCAGAAGGCGTGCTCGACGAAGGCGGTCGGCACCAGGGTGGCGGCGAGGGTGAGCGCGGCGAGGCGCGGGGCGCGCCCCGCGGCGAACAGCAGACCCGCTCCCGCCTGGAGCGCGCTGTTGACGCGCACCAGCCTCAGCGGGTCGCCGGCCGGCGCCGGGATGCGTTCCCCCACGGCCCGGACGACGGGTCGGGCGAGTTCCGCCGCGGCCTCCGGGTGGCGCAGGGTGCGCAGTCCGCCGACGACGAACGGGGCGGTGAGCAGGGGGCGGGCGAGCTTTCGAAGGACGGCCATGCCCCGCTGGTGCCCCGGCTCCGGCTGTCCATCCGCCGCCCGGCCCGTCAGGCCGTCGGCCGTGGCGAGTCCTGTACGGCGCGGGCGTGCACGCACATGGCGTCGGCCGATGCCGCGGGGATCCTCATGCGGCGCAGCAGGTCGCGGGTCGTACGCAGGGTCAGGGTGCTGCGCCAGGTGGTGCCCGGGTAGCGGGACCGCAGGTGCGACAGGGCGCGGGTGCCGATTCCGGTGGAGCGGAGGTGACCGTCCAGGTCCACGCCGGTGATCACGCCCTCGGCGCAGGCGGTGCAGATCCGGTGGTGGATCTGGCCGACGACCTTGCGGCCGTGCACCAGGAGGAGGCACTCCTCGCCGGGCCCGGCGCCCTCGCCGGGGATGTGGGTGGTGAGGAACGCGATGTCGCGGTACGCGAGGATCCTGCGGCGCAGCCGCCTGCCGAACCCGCTGCGGCGCCGGCGCCGTGCGCCATGTGCGGGCGCCTCGTGATCGGCGACGGAACGGAAAAGTGTGCGCGTGGGACGTGCATGCTCTCCGGACATGAACCGCGTCTGCCCAGCGGACCGGCCTTGACGCTCCCCCGCCCCACGAGGCCGGGTCGAGGCCGCTGGCCGGGTCAGGCGGCGGCTTCCGGTGCGAGGGCTTCGCTGAGAGTGGGGTAGGAGGACAGGACGCTGTCGAGGCCGACGACGCGCAGCAGATCAGCCAGTGCTCCCGGGGTGTGGGCCAGGCGCAGCCAACCGCCGCGGGTCCGGGCCGCGTTGTTGGCGGCGACCAGGACGTTGATGCCGCTGGAGTCCATGAACGTGACGTCGTGGAAGTCGATGACGGTGTGCCGGGCACCACTGCCGTCTGCGGTGAGGGCCCGGCGGAAGGCGTCTGCCGTCGTGTGGTCGATCTCCCCGGCCGGGGCGAGGACGCGCACGCCGGAGGCGGTCGTGTGCTGAGAGACGGTCATGCGGGCCTGAGTCATCCCGGCTCCTGCTCTCATAGTGTCGCTGCCGAGCAGCTCCTGCCCTCCACGCAAGCGCACGCGGCGGAGCGGTGTCAACCGCTTGCGTCGGGCTGAACCCCATTTGCGGGGCGAGCGGGGGCAACCGCCGGGCAGTCGTGGGATGCTTCGCGGGCGCAGCGTGACTTTCGTGTGACGATCATGTGAGACGGGGCGGGATGCATGGAGCGGGCCGCGGGAGGCGAAGGCCGAGAGGCGGAGCACGGGCAGACGCTGTCGACGTCGGCCGCCTATGACGGCGGCTCCGCCTGCATCGGCGACGCCCGGCACCTTGCCGTGCGCTTCCTCCTCGACGTGCGGACCGCGCACGGGCTGGCGGTGTCGGAGCGGGCCGTGGACATGACGGAGCTGGTGGTCAGCGAGCTGGTGACGAACGCGGTGAAGTACGCGCCCGGCCCGATCGTGCTCGATCTGCGGATCAGCGACGGCGCGGTGCGGGTATCGGTGTGGGACGGCGATTCGTCCCTGCCGGACGTCGCCGCCCATGACCCGCAGCGAGTCGGCCGGCACGGACTGGAGATCACCCACGCCGTGAGCCAGGCCTTCGAAGTGCGGCGCGAGCCGGTCGGCAAAAGCGTCACGGCACTGATCGCACTGACCGGCGACCCGAACGGGAACGCTGCCGACCGCGGCGCACGGTGACCCCCCGGCCCGTGGCGGCCGCAGGGGCTCAGCCTGTCGGCGGCGCGCTCGGTGAAGACGGCCGTCACACACCGATGTTGGCCAGCGCCACGCCGATGCCGCGCAGCGTCCCGGCGACCTTGGGATGGCCGGCCTCGAAGCGTTCCACCGCCAGGTTCACCCCGCCGGCCAGGCCGGAGCGGGAAGCGGCGTCGCCGCTCCGCAGCCGCTCTTCGATCGCGTCGATCAGCGCGTGTACGTCCGCCCGCTCCCGCGCGGAGAGCGCCGGCTGCTCATCGAGCTGGTCGCGGAGCGCCTGAAGCTGGTGCTGCACGCCGGGCATGGACATGGGGTTCTCCTCTACTGGGCACACGGGACATCAGGCGCTCGGCCCCGGGAACAAGGCCCCCGCGGGCCGAGGCCGACAGCCCTTCCTCTGCCCCGTCAAGCGCCCTTGATCCTTCCGCGGCGGGGCACTCGACGGGCGAAACGATCGGCGGACGAGGCGTTTGAAACCGCCTTCACGGCGCAGACGATCGTTGACAACGGCTTTATCCATCGAGGTAGGAGGCGCATCATGGGCATTCTGGCCTGGATTCTCATAGGGCTGCTCGCGGGTCTCATCGCCAAGGCACTGATGCCGGGCAAGGACCCGGGCGGCATCATCGTCACCACGCTCATCGGTATCGCGGGCGGCCTGCTCGGCGGCTGGCTCGGCAAGGTCATCTTCGGCGTCGACTCCATCGACGGCTTCTTCGATCTCTCCACCTGGATCGCGGCCATCGTCGGCTCCGTCATCCTGCTCGCCGTCTACCGCCTGGTCACCGGCAACAGGCGCCACCACAGCCACGCCTGAACGACGCACCCCGCCTCATGCCGGAAAGGCTCCGCCCCTGCCTCGGGGTGCGGAGCCTTTTCGCCGCCCGGGCAAGACCGCGCAGGATCGGAGAAGCCGCGGGCACCGGGCGGCGCCTAGCGTGATGGACATGGCAACCACCACATCCACCACGTCCCTCGCGTCCGTCATCCTCGAAGTGGCCGACCCCGAGGCAGCCCACCGCTTCCACACCGCCTTCGGCGTGGATGCCCACGTCGGCCTGCGGGCGTCCCAGGCGCACTCGGCCGGGTTCCGCGGCTTCGCCCTGGCGCTGACGGTGTCCCGGCCCGCCACCGTCGACGGCTTCCTCGACGACGCCGTGAACGCCGGCGCCACCGTACTCAAGCCCGCCGCGAAGTCGCTGTGGGGGTACGGCGGCGTCGTCCAGGCGCCGGACGGGACGATCTGGAAGGTCGCGACCTCGGCGAAGAAGGACACCGGCCCGGCCACCCGCGAGATCGACGAGATGGTTCTGCTGCTCGGCGTCGAGGACGTGAAGGCCAGCAAGCAGTTCTACGTCGCCCAGGGCCTGACCGTGGGCAAGAGCTTCGGCGGCAAGTACACCGAGTTCACCGCCGCCGAGGCCGACCCCGTCAAGCTGGCCCTGTACAAGCGCGGCGCCTTGGCCAAGGATCTCGGCGTCCCGGCCGACGGCGCCGGATCGCACCGCATCGCCCTCGGCAGCAATGCCGGCTCCTTCGCCGACCCGGACGGATTCACCTGGGAGGCCGCGTAACGGCGGCCGCGCCGTCCACCGGGACCGGCGGGGCCGGCCCCGGAGCGGGGCTCCCCGGAAAAGGCTGATGAGCCCTGGCCCGCCCCCGGTTATCCTGCCTCGTCCCGACCGTGCCGGAGAGGTGCCCCCCATGATCAGTACAACGTCGTCCTTTCCCGAGCGGATCGAGCTCTCGGGGGAGGGCCTCGTCCTGCGCGACTGGACGGAGGCGGACCTGCCCGCGCTGCCGAAGCTGTTCGACCACCCCGACATCGCGTACTGGACACCGATCGTGTCGCCCTTCGACGAAGCGGCCGCCCGCGCCCGGCTGGACCGGGACCGGCAGCTGCGGGCGGAGGGCGCGGCCATCCTGCTCGCCATCACCGTCGACGGCGGCGAGCCGCTCGGCGAGGTGATGCTGCGGCGGGCCCCCGAGGGCACGGAACTCGGCTACGCGGTCGGCCCGGCCCACCGCGGCCAAGGGCTGGCGGCGCGGGCGGTACGGGTACTGGCGGCGTACGCCTTCGAACAACTGGGCGCGGGGCAGGTGATCCTGGAACTGGAGGCCGAGAACGCCGCAAGCGTCACGGTGGCCACAAGGGCCGGTTTCGCACTCCTGGACGTGCCGCTCATCACCGGCGAGGAGAAGGGGCGGCCGTACGCCCTGCAGACGTGGGGTCTGAACGCGCCCGGTGCATGAGTCCGACTCGGCGGTCCTGAGGGGGCTTCAGCACGTCGCAACGGGCTGGACCAGGGGTCGAGCCGGCGGACAACCGGCTTGATCCCGTCAGGAGGGGGTAAAAGCACCGCGATCCTCAACAGCTACGGTGTGCCAGGAGAGACCCACGATGACGGATGACGCCTACCTGTTCCTCGCGGACACCGGTTCCGGTTGGCAGGGAACGCCGCTGGCCCTCGCCGGAGAGCTGGAGTGCCTGGACACCCCCGCCGTGCAGGCATGGTTCGCCGCACAGGGGGTCAGCCCCGCATCCCCGAACGTCCGGGTGGTTCCCCCGGAGCAGAGCGGCCTGATCCCCGAGGCCGCCGAGCGGCTCCCGGTCCCGCTGGGGGCGGCGGAACTGGAGCGCGTCCGCCGCGCCGCAGCCACGGACCCCGTGGCGAACTCGGAGGAGGAGCTGCTCGCGTTCCGGGAGAGCAAGGAGAACCGCGACACCATACTGCGCCGGGCCCTTGCCGCCGGTGTGCCGGCGCATCGGATCGTCGAACTCTCCGGCGTCGACCCCGCCACCCTGTCCTCCGCCTCCCAGGCCTGAGCCCCTGTGAATCGGCGGCGTGCCGCTCCAGGCCTTCGAACGGCCCTGGGAGACCGCTGTGCACGTCGTGCCGGGACAGGCGCGCGCGGATGGTCTTCCCGCCGCCGCCGTCAGGGGCGACCGTGACCGCGGTGGAGAGCGATGGACCATCGGGCGGCCGAAGCCTCCCGCGCCTCCGTTCACCTCGTCCGTGTGTGGTCACTCCTCCTCCGAACCGGGTGCCCTGAGTCACAGGCGCGTAACGACAGTGTGGACCGCGCCGGCCGCTGGGCGGATGATTCGCATCCGCGGGTGGAAAGGTCCTGTCAGGATGGTGCGAAGCCGTCGGCACCCTGCTGCGAGGAGGACCAGTTGACCAGTCCGGAGGCCAAGAGGCCCGAGTCGCAGCCGACTTGCCCGCCGAAGACGGAGGCCGCCGTACGACGGCCCCGCATGACCGTGCGAAACCGGCGCACGGCCGCGCTCACGTTCCGAGCCGACGAGTGGGCGGCGAAGAAGGCCGCCCGGCACGCCGTGGGGACCGTACGCGGCTGGGGGTACCCGGCCTTGGACGAGCGGGACCTAGAGGCGGCCGTGGAGCAGCTCGTCACGGCCGCCGTGGCAGACGGCGGGAAGCGGGTCAGCGTGCACCTCGGTGATCAGGACCGGAAGGTCCTCGTGGCCGTCCTGAGCCATGTGTGCGGGGCGCCGGACGATTCCGTGCTCGGCGGGGTGGCGGCGCTGGCCACGGTGGAGTCCGCCGGTACGGACAGCGCGGACGACGGCCGGCGGATGTGGGTCGTCCTGGACGCCGCCCCCCGGCGTCAGCGCGCCAGGCACACGGCGGCGTGACCCCGGCCGCGCCCAGTCCTACGGTTCGCCGGCCTTCGACGGGCGATCCGCGCTCTGCCGGGGCCGGCTGACGCGCCACAGGCGGCGGGGGCAGCTCACTGCACCGATCTCGGCCGACGTTCTGGACGCGGGCGGCCTCCTCGGGCCGCCGCAGGCCGGCGGCGGAGAAGTCGGTGGCCTGGACGGTGAGCCCTTCGCGGGCGAAGTACAGCGTGCCGCGGCCGGGTCCGGCGCCGAGTCCCAGTACGCGTGGCGCCCCGGCGGCACGGAAGACCGCCGCCGCTTCGACGGCCGGCGCGGAGTGCTGCTCGCCGTACATGCCCGGGTGCTGGTCAGCCGGACCCGGCCGGCCGCCCGGGACGGGGCACGTCACGGCTCCGGTTCCGGCGTCCCTGCCGGCCCGCCGCAGGGGCTCGTGGCCGATACGATGCCGGGGGTTCGACCGGGCAGGACAGCGGGGGTGCATGGCATGAGCGGTCATGGCGGGAGCGGGTACGGGTACCCGGTCGACGGCGCGGGCAGCCGGCCGCCCACGGGACGGGCCGGCCACGGCTACCCGGTCCCGCCGCAGGGGTCTCCGTACGCGGGGCCGGTCCCGCCGCAGGGGTCTCCGTACGCGGGGCCGGTCCCGCCGCCGGGGTACCCGTACCCGCCATATCCGCCGGTTCCGCCGCCTGTCGAGCCGTCGCGGGGCCGGAAGATCGTGCGCGGCATCTTCAACCCGTTGTACGCCGCCCAGCGGGCGTTCCGTCCTTCGCGGCCCGGAATCGTGGAGGATCCGGACGTCCGCAAGCTCCAGCTGTGGCGGACCGTGCTGGGGCTCGCCGCCTGGGTGGGCTTGATGGTCGCTTACAAAGCCGTCGTCAGCGCCGACGACGTCAAGGCCGTGGCGGACGAACGCCTCGACCAGAGCTGGTCGAGCGTCCTGGCGCTGGTCTGCACCTTCCCCGTGGTCGTCGGCGCCTTCGTAGCCGCCGCGCGGGCCCGCCTGCGGCGCGTCTACCTGCGCCGGGCCGCGCGCTCACTCGGCGCGGTGGTGGCCATCATGGCGTCGATGGGAACCTCGGCCCTCGCGATGGCACCGGAGTTGGCGGGGTTCCGGGACGCCGTCGGGCTGCCGGGAAGGGTCGCCATCTGGGTGGTGTGCCTGTGGGCGATCGGGTTCGCCCTGTACGGCATCGGCCTGTCGCTCGTGCACGTCTTCCGCACCGCCGACATCCACGAGGTGGTGCCGCCGGTCCTCGCCGGTGTGCTGGTGTGGGAAATGGCACTGCTGGACGTGATCACGGGGGCCTATCCCCAGGTTCCGGCGGGTGCCAGGGCGGTCTTCATCCTGGGCGCCCCCGTCACGGTCACGGCGCTGTCCTGGTGGGAGTTGCGCCGGCTGCGCCGTCACCACGGCCTGACGATCCGCAGCGCGTTGGGGCGCTGACCGCGCCGTGGCCCGGCGGGGGGCTCGGGTTCCCTGACGGCGGCACCGGCGCCCCGCAGGACGGATCGTCGAGCCGGTAGCGGGGCTGCGGCGCTCAGGATCCCGGCAGGTCGTAGGGCATCCTCGTCCGCCCCCCACCGGGCGGACACCGCCCGGTTGCCGCCGGGTCCGTGGCCGTCGGGGGTGAACCGCTGCAACAAGACCGTCACGCAAGGACGTTGACAGTCGGCCGGAGTCCCCGGGATCATCCGGGAGAGCGCTCTCCCGCCCGCTTCCGTGAGAGACCGGCAGTCGAGGTGCCGCCTGTGTGCCGTACTTGTCCGTGCTCGCCGCGCTCCGGCGCCCTGCGACGAAGGGTCCCCCGTATGGACGACGGCGCCGAGGACCGGCTCGCGGACGGCCTCGGCCTGCGGCAGGGCGTCCACGTACTGACCGGCGCCGATTCCTGGCGGACCCGCTCCGAACCGGCCGCCGGTCTCGGCGAGATGGTGTTCTCCGACGGCCCGGCCGGGGTGCGCGGTCCCGGCTGGGACGAGCGCTCGACCGCGGCGCTGCTGCCCTGCCCCAGCGCGCTGGGGGCGCTCTGGGACGAGGACCGGGTACGGCGCCTCGGTGCGCTGCTCGGTGAGGAGGCCCGCGCCAAGGGGGTCCACGTCCTCCTCGCCCCCACCCTCAACCTGCACCGCAGCCCCCTCGCCGGCCGGCACTTCGAGTGCTTCGCCGAGGACCCCCTGCTCGCCGCCCGGGCCGGGGCGGCCCTCATCCGCGGCATCCAGTCCCGCGGAGTGGCCGCGACGGCGAAGCACTACGTCGCCAACGACTCCGAGACCCAACGGCTGACCCTCGACGTCCGGATCGGCGAACGGGTCCTGCGCGAGCTGTACCTCGCGCCCTTCGAGGCCGCCGTCCGTGCGGGCGTCTGGGTGGTGATGTCGGCGTACAACAAGGTCAACGGGACCGCCATGAGCGAGAATCCGCTCCTCGCGGATCCATTGAAGGGGGAGTGGGGCTTCGACGGGGTGGTCGTCACCGACTGGGGCGCCGGCCGGTCCACCGTCGCCGCCGCCCTCGCCGCACAGGACCTGCTGATGCCGGGCCCCGACGGGCCCTGGGGCCGGGCGTTGACCGACGCCGTCGAACGCGGACTGGTCCCGGCCGATGCGGTGCGGGCCAAGGTCCGCCGCGTGCTGAGGCTGGCGTCCCGCGTCGGTGCCCTCGTAACCCCACTGCCGGCCGAAGCCCCGCCGCTCGAAGGCCCCGGCCCCGGCCCCGGCCCCGGCGCTGCGCCATCCGCACCGGCGACGGGAGCGGACCCCGCTGCCCGGAGGCTGTTGCGCGAGACGGCCGCGGCGAGCTTCGTACTGCTGGAGAACCGGGGAGCGCTGCCCCTGGACGCCGGGGCGCTGGCCGCGGTCGCCGTCATCGGGACGCTCGCCGCCGAACCCCGCGTCCAAGGCGGCGGCAGCTCCGAGGTGTTCCCGCCCGGTGTCGTCACCCCGCTGGCCGGGCTGCGGGCCGCCCTGCCCGCGCACGTACGGGTGCGCCACGAGCCGGGCCCGCCACCGGACGGCGCCGGCGGCGGTCCGGCGCCGCTGGGTGGCCGATACGCCCGCGACCCGGAGACCGGCGCCCCCGGCGTACGGCTGCGCGTCCTCGACGCCGCCGGGGCCGTGTTGTACTCCGCGCACCGGCCCTCGGGCCGGGTCCTGGAGCCCGAGCTGCCCCCGGGTGCCCGGACCGTCGAGCTGGCCGCCGTGCTCCACCCCGATACGACCGGCCCCTGGACCCTCGGCCTCGGCGGCTTCGGCGCGCTCGGCCTCGCCGTGGCCGGTACGCCGCTGCTGGAAGGCGAGTTCCCGCCCGAGACGGACGATCCGGCCGTCATCCACGTACGGCCTCCCCAGCGGACCGTGCGCGTCCGCCTCACCGCCGGCCGCCCCGTCGAGGTCCGGGGCCGCCGGGAACTGGTCCCCGGAACCGGCCGGGCCACCGTCCTCGGCGCCGCGCCGCCCGCGCCCGATCCCGTGGACGCCCTCGCGGCCGCGGTGGCGGCCGCCCGCGAAGCCGACGTGGCCGTCGTCTGCGTGGGTACCACCGACGAGGGCGAGTCCGAGGGCCACGACCGCACCACCCTCCAACTGCCCGGACCGCAAGACCGTTTGGTGGCGGAGATCACCCGCGCCAACCCCCGCACGCTGGTCGTCGTCAACAGCGGCGGCCCCGTCGAGCTCCCCTGGCGCGCGGCGGCCGGCGCCGTCCTCCTCACCTGGTTCCCCGGCCAGGAAGCCGGGCACGCGCTCGCCGACGTGCTCCTCGGCCGCGCCGAACCCGGCGGCCGGCTCCCCACCACCTGGCCCGGGACCCTCACCGACGCCCCCGTCCACGCCACCCTCCCCGCGGACGGGGTCCTCCCGTACGAGGAGGGCCTGCACATCGGGCACCGCGGCTGGCTGCGCGCGGGCCGGACCCCGGCGTACTGGTTCGGCCACGGACTCGGCTACACCACCTGGCGTTACGAGCGCATCGGTCCGCCCGAACCGGCCCCGGGCGGCGACTACGAAGTCCCGGTGGCGCTGCGCAATACGGGCCCCCGCGCGGGCCGCGAGGTCGTGCAGCTGTACCTGGCCCGGCCCGGCTCGGCGGTCGACCGGCCCGTGCGCTGGCTCGCGGGCTGGGCGGCCGTCGAGGCCGGGCCGGGGGACCGGGTGGCGGCGCGCGTACGGATCCCCGCGCAGGCGCTGCGGCACTGGTGCCCGGCGGCCGGCGCCTGGGTGGGGGAGCCGGGCCGGTTCACCGTCCTCGCGGGCCCCAGCGCCGGCCGACTGCCCCTGCGTACGCACCTCGACGTCCCGTAGCGGGGCCCGGCGGCTACAGTGCGGCCATGAATACGGGGCGGCGCACGGGAACGGGCTCGGCGGACGCGGGAGCGCGGTCGACGCCGACGCTGGAGGACGTGGCCCGCGCCGCCGGGGTGTCCAGGGCGACGGTGTCCCGTGTGGTCAACGGCGTGCGGAACGTGGACCCGGCCATCGTGCTCGCGGTGCGGCGGGCCGTCGCCGCCACCGGCTACGTACCCAACCGGGCGGCCCGTTCCCTGGTCACCCGCCGCTCCGGGACCGTCGCCCTGGTCGTGTCCGGCGCGGCACCGGGCGCCACGGGCGCGCGGGACGAGTTCGCGGCCGGAGTCCTCCAAGACCCCTTCTTCGGGCGCGCGGTCGGCGGGGTGGTGCGTGCGCTGCGGCCGAGGGGGGTGCATCCGGTGCTCATGTTCGCCGACACCGACCAGGACCGGGCCGAGGTACTCGCGTACTTGACGCAGGGCAGTGCGGACGGGGCGCTGCTCGTCACCACCCACCCCCGTGATCCGCTGCCGGGGGTGCTCGCGGCGGCAGGGCTGCCCGCGGCGTCGTTCGCGCGGCCGCCGGCCGGGGTGCCGCTCGACCACGTGGACCTGCGGCACCACGAAGGCGGGGCGCTGGCGGCCCGGCACCTGCTGGAGCTGGGGCGCGGCCGGCTGGCGGTGATCGGGGGCCCGGCGGACGTGCCGGCGAGCCGGGAGCGGGTGGCGGGCTTCCGGGAGGCGGCGCAGGGCCGGCGGGTGCGGGTGGCCGAGGGGGACTTCACCCTGGAGGGGGGCGAGCGGGCGATGCGGTGCCTGCTGGGCGAACAGCCGGGGCTCGACGGGGTGTTCGCGGCCAACGACCTGATGGCACAGGGGGCGTGCCTGGTGCTGCGCGAGCACGGCCGCCGGGTCCCGCAGGACGTGGCGGTGGTCGGCTTCGACGACTCGGGCGCGGCGGCGGCCTGCCGGCCGAGGCTGACGACCGTGCGGCAGCCGGTGGAGGAGATGGCGGCCGAGATGGTCCGGCTGCTGCTGGACCGCGTCGCGGGCGGACCCGGGGCAGGCCCGGCATCGGTGCTGTTCACGCCCGAACTGGTGATCCGCGATTCGGCGTGAACCCGCACCGCCGCCCGGAACCCGGGCAGGCCGCGCAGCCCCACCTGTGACGGCGCCGCCCACCGCCCGTCCGTGCCGCGTCGGGACCCGCCCGCGCGGCCGCACCGCCGGCGCCCGCCATCCGGCCGGGTCGGGTCGGGGCCCGCCCCACGGCGCCCCCACCGCCCGGCCGGGCCTCCACCCCGGTCGCTGCCCCACGCGCCGGCGGCCTGGGCAGCCGGGTTTCCGCTCCGCACGCGCCCCGGGGCCGGGAGGCACTGCTCGGCGGTGGCGCGCCTGGCCGATCGGGGACTCAAAGCCGTTGCCCGGGGCCAGGCGGGACCGTCCGGCCCGCTCCGGGACAGCAGTCGCCCCGCCGCACGGCCTCCGGTCGCCCGGGCGCAGCTCCGGGTTCCAGGCGCTGCCCCCCACATCCGACCCGGCCGCAGCAGCACCCCGTCCCGTGGGCGCGCGGGTCAGGGACCGGGGCCCGAGGGGGCCGCACCCCACACGGGGCGCGCGCCGGTCGCCGGCCCGTGTGCCGAGGGCCGGAGCCGGGGCCGGAGCCGGGGCCCCGCGCAGGCACGGCCGACGCGGCGGGCGCCGGCGGCTGCCGCCGCGTCGGGCTACGCGTGGCCGGGCGTCGTTCCGCCGCGCACGCCCAGGGCCGTGCGCCAGGCCGGTGGTTCGGCGTCGGGCCGGGGCGTCGCGCGGCGGCCGCCCGTGGCGAAGAAGGCGGACAGCGGCAGTGTCGCCGCGCCGACCGTTACGGCGTCCGGCCCCAGCGAGCCCATGCCCACCGTGACCCGGCCGGCGGGATGGCGCAGCGAGTACCGGGCCGCGTGCTCGCGCACCGCCGGAAGGATGCGGGGACCCAGCATCAGGCCCGCCCAGCCGCCGATCAGGATCCGCTCCGGCCGGAAGAGGTTGATGAGGTCTGACAGACCCGCCCCCAGGTACTCCGCGGTCTCCTCCAGGACCTCCAGCGCGACCGGGTCCTCCTGGCCGGCCGCCGCCAGCAGGGCCGAAAGGGCCTGCTCCTCGTCCACGGAGTCCCCGGGCCCGCCGCCCCGCTCCGCCCACCTCGCCAGCAGGGACTCCGCCCCCGTGTACGCCTCCAGGCAGCCCAGCGCCCCGCACCGGCAGCGCCGGCCGCGCACCGAGACCGTGAGGTGCCCCCACTCCAGCGGGGTGCCCTCCGTGGTCCCGCCGTCCGGCGAGCCGTCGGTGATCAGACTCGCGCCGACGCCGGAGCCGAACAGCACGACCAACGCCTCCCGGGCCCCGCGCCCCGCCCCGAACCACATCTCCGCCTGGCCGAGGGTCCGCGCACCGTTGTCGATGATGTACGGGACCTCCTGCGGCAGGGCCCCGGTGCCGCGCAGCAGCCGCTCCAGCGGTACCGCGTCCCACCCGATGGTCTGGCCGTGCACCACGGTCCCGCCCGGCGCGTCCCGGTCCACTATGCCGGGCACCCCGACGCCCACGCCCAGCAGCCGCTCCGTGCCGATCCCCGCCTCGGCGAGCACGGCGGCGATGCCGTCCTTGATGTGGTCGACGATGGGGCCGACGTCGTAACAGCCGCGTGGCAGCAACGGCATCTCGGCGCGGGCGAGTTCGGTCAGCGTCAGGTCGAACAGTTCCACCCGGACGCGGGTTTCGCCGACGTCGACGCCGATCATGTGGGCACTGCCGGGCGCCACGCGCAGCAGGGTGCGGGGCCGGCCCCCGTCGGAGTCGACGACGCCGGCCTCCTCCAGGAGTCCGTCCGCGACGAGTTCCCCGACGACGTTGCTGACGGATCCGGAGCTCAGCCCCGTGGCGGGCCCCAACTCCTGGCGGCTCATCGGCCCGCCGAAGTAGAGCCGTTGGAGGACGGCGCTCCGATTGCCCCGCCGCAGGTCCCGCACCGTTCGCCCGCTACGCACCGTGGTCATCCGGCCCCTTCCGCAGTGACATCGACCGCAACATACCCTTGCGCGACCCCTTGACGCGACCCTTTCACGAGGCTTAACTCACGTCCTAAATTAAGGCCTGGGCGGAGCACGCCACGCCGGCCTTCTCCCCAGCCCCGCCGAAAGGGACCGAGCCGCCATGCGCAGAACCCGAGCCGCTGCCGCCGCCGTCACAGTCTCCCTCCTCGCCACCGCCGCCACCGCTTGCGGCGGGGGATCGGCGGACAGCGGGGGCGGTTCCAACGCCGCCCCCAAGGAGCTCACTTACTGGGCGTCCAACCAGGGCCCCGACATCCCGGCGGACCAGGCCGCGCTCGCTCCGGAACTGAAGAAGTTCGAGCAGCAGACCGGCATCAGGGTCAAACTCGAAGTCGTCCCCTGGTCGGACCTGCTCAACCGCATCCTCGCCGCCACCGCCTCCGGTCAGGGCCCGGACGTGCTCAACATCGGCAACACCTGGTCCTCCTCCCTCCAGGCCACCGGTGCGCTGCTCCCCTGGGACAGCAAGAACTTCCAGGCGATCGGCGGCCGGGACCGCTTCGTGGAATCCGCCCTCGGCTCGGCCGGCGCGAACGGCAAGGACCCGGCCGCCGTACCGCTCTACTCGATGTCCTACGCGCTCTACTACAACAAGCAGATGTTCCGGGAGGCGGGCATCGAGAAGCCGCCAGCCACCTGGGACGAGATGGTCACCATCGGCCGGCGGCTGTCCACGGACGGCAAGTGGGCCCTGGGCGCCGAGGGTTCGAACCTCTCCAACAACATCCACCAGGCCTTCGTGCTCTCCAGGCAGCACGGCGCCGAGTTCTTTGACGCCGCCGGCAAGCCCACGTTCGACACCCCGGCCAACGTCGAGGCCGTCAAGCAGTACGTCGACCTGATGGCCAAGGACAAGATCATCGCACCGGGCAACGCCGAGTACGACAAGAACCAGTCCCTCCAGGACTTCGCCAACGGCAAGACCGCCATGGTCCTGTGGCAGAGCGCGGCCAGCAGCTTCAAGGCGCACGGCATGAAGGAGGGCGACTGGGGCGTGGTCCCCGTCCCGGTCCCGGCCGGCGGCGTCCCCGGCACCGGGAAGAACACCAACTCCATGGTCGCCGGCATCAACATGGCCGTCTTCAAGAACACCGACAACATCGACGGGGCCCTGAAGTTCGTGAAGTTCATGACCAGTGACGAGGAGCAGACGCTCCTCAACAAGACCTACGGCTCCATCCCGCCGGTCAAGGCCGCCCAGGCCGACCCGGCCTTCGCCACCGAGGACCTCACCGTGCTCCGCAACACCCTCGCCACCAGCGCCGCACCGCTGCCGCAGGTCCCCGGGGAGTCGCAGTTCGAGACCGCCGTAGGAACCGCCGTCAAGGAGCTCTTCGCCGACGCCGCGGCCGGCCGCCCGGTGACCACCGACTCGGTCAAGGCGAAGCTCACCAAGGCCCAGCAGCAGATGTCGAACTGACCCGCACCCGATGACCGCCGCGCCCACCACCCTCGCCCCCGACGCCAAGGCGCGCGGGGAACGCCGTACCCCGCCCCGCGGGCGCCGTGCGGGACGCACGCCGCGCCCCGGACGGCTGCGCCGCACCGCCCTGCCCTACCTGCTGCTCCTGCCCGCGCTCCTGCTCGAACTGCTCATCCACCTGGTACCGATGGTGATGGGCATCATGGCGAGCTTCCGGGAACTCACCCAGTTCCACATCCGGGACTGGACCAGCGCCCCCTGGACGGGCTTCGACAACTACGACCTCGCCGTCGACGTCAACCGGCCGGTCGGCGAGGCCCTGCTCGGGTCCTTCCTCACCACCTGCCTGTTCACCCTGCTCTCCGTCGCCCTGTGCTGGCTGATCGGCACCGCCGCCGCCGTGTTCATGCAGGAGACCTTCCGCGGCCGGGCCGTCCTGCGGGCCCTCTTCCTCGTCCCCTACGCCCTGCCCGTCTACGCGGCAGTCATCACCTGGTCGTTCATGTTCCAGCGGGACAACGGCCTGGTGAACCACGTCATCCACGACCAGCTGGGCATCGGCGGCGCCGAGCACACCTTCTGGCTGCTGGGCGACAACAGCTTCTGGGCCCTCCTCACCGTCTCGGTGTGGAAGGGCTGGCCGTTCGCCTTCCTGATCGTGATGGCCGCCCTGCAGAACGTCCCCAAGGAGCTGTACGAAGCCGCCGCGCTCGACGGCGCCGGCGTCTGGCAGCAGATCCGCCGCATCACCCTGCCGTCGGTCGGCCCCGTCAACCAGGTACTGGTCCTCGTGCTGTTCCTGTGGACCTTCAACGACTTCAACACGCCGTTCGTGCTCTTCGGCAGATCGGCGCCGCAAGCGGCCGACCTCATCTCCGTCCACATCTACCAGTCCAGCTTCGTCACCTGGAACTTCGGCACCGGATCGGCCATGTCCGTCCTGCTGCTGCTGTTCCTGCTGCTGGTCACCGCCGGGTACCTGCTCGTCACCGGTCGCGGACGGAGGAACGACGATGCCCGCTAGACCCGGTCCCAGAGCCCGCAGCCCGCTCGACCCGCCGGCCTCGTTCCGGGCGGTCCGGGCCGTGTTCCTGACCGCGCTCGCCGCCTTCGTCCTGCTGCCCGTCTACGTGATGGTCACCAGCTCGCTCAAGCCGCTGGAGGACGTCGCCGGCCGGTTCCGCTGGATCCCCACCGGGCTCTCCATCCGCCCCTACATCGACATCTGGCACACCATCCCGCTCGCCGACTACTTCCTCAACTCGCTGATCGTGGCGGGTTCGGCCACCGTCTGCTCCGTGGTCATCGCCGTCTTCGCGGCCTACGCCGTCAGCCGCTACCGCTTCCGCGGCAGACGCCTGTTCACCCTGACCGTGCTCTCCACCCAGATGTTCCCGGGGATCCTCTTCCTCCTCCCGCTGTTCCTCATCTTCGTCAACATCGGCAACACGACCGGCGTCGCCCTCTACGGCTCCCGCGGCGGGCTCATCCTCACCTACCTGACCTTCTCCCTGCCCTTCTCCATCTGGATGCTCATCGGCTACTTCGACTCCGTGCCCCGCGAGCTCGACGAGGCGGCCACCGTCGACGGCTGCGGCCCCCTCGGGGCACTGCTGCGGGTCGTGATCCCGGCGGCCGTACCCGGCATCGTCGCCGTCACCGTCTACGCCTTCATGACCGCCTGGGGCGAGGTCCTCTTCGCCTCCGTCATGACGAACGACACCACGCGCACCCTCGCCGTCGGACTGCAGGGCTACTCCACGCAGAACGACGTCTACTGGAACCAGATCATGGCCGCCTCGCTCGTCGTCAGCATCCCCGTCGTCGCCGGATTCCTGCTGTTGCAGAAGTACCTGGTGGCCGGACTCACGGCAGGAGCCGTCAAATGACCCTTTCCGAAAGCCTCCCCCTGACCGGCGCGCACCCCATCGACCTCGCCGCGCTCCCCGCCGACTTCGCCTGGGGCACCGCCACCTCCGCCTACCAGATCGAGGGCGCCGTCAGCGAGGACGGCCGCGCCCCCTCCATCTGGGACACCTTCACCCGGGTCCCCGGCGCCATCGACAACGGCCACACCGGGGACACCGCCTGCGACCACTACCACCGCTGGCGCGAGGACATCGCCCTCATGCGGGAGCTCGGCACCAACGCCTACCGGCTCTCCGTCGCCTGGCCGCGGATCCTGCCCGGCGGCGACGGCCCCGTCAACGCCAAGGGCCTGGACCACTACGACCGGCTGATCGACGCCCTGCTCGCCGCCGGCATCGAACCCAACGTCACCCTCTACCACTGGGACCTTCCGCAAGCCCTCCAGGACCGCGGCGGCTGGCCCGAGCGCACCACCGCCGAGCACTTCGCCGTTTACGCCGGCCTCGTGGCCGACCGCCTCGGCGACCGCGTCACCGAGTGGGCCACCCTCAACGAGCCGCTGTGCTCGGCCTGGATCGGCCATCTCGAAGGCAGGATGGCCCCGGGGTGGACGGACCTGACCGCCGCCGTCCGCGCCTCCTACCACCTGCTGCTCGGTCACGGCCTCGCCGCCCAGGCCGTCCGCGCCGCGGCCCCCGGCGCCCGGATCGGCGTCGTCAACAACCTCTCCACCGTCGTACCCGCCACCGCCGCCGAGACCGACCGGGCCGCCGCCCGGCGCATGGACGGCCACGTCAACCGCTGGTGGCTCGACCCGGTGCACGGCCGCGGCTTCCCCGCCGACATGCGCGAGGTCTACGGCGTCGACCTGCCCGAACGCCCCGGCGACCTCACCGCCATCGCCGCCCCCCTCGACTGGCTCGGCCTCAACTACTACTTCCCGCAGCTCGTCACCGCAGACCCGGACGGCCCCGCGCCGTTCGCCCGCCAGATCGACCGGCCCGGCGCGCCGCGTACCGCGATGGGCTGGGAGGTCGACGCCGACGGCCTGGAGACCCTCATCATGCGCCTGTACGAGGAGTACGGGGCCCGGCGCATCCAGATCACCGAGAACGGCTCCGCCTACCCCGATGCCGTCTCCCCCGACGGCAGCGTCCACGACCCCGAGCGCACCGCCTACCTGACCTCCCACCTGGCCGCCTGCGCCCGCGCGGCCGGCCGCGGCGCGCCGGTGGCCGGCTACTACGCCTGGTCGCTGCTGGACAACTTCGAATGGGCCTACGGCTACGACAAGCGCTTCGGCCTGGTCCACGTTGACTACGCGACCCAGGTCCGCACGGTCAAGTCCAGCGGCCGCGCCTACGCCGGGATCATCGCCGCCCACCGCTCGCGCTGAGCCCGGACATGCCCGGCTGCGCGCCGCCCCGTTCGAGACGCTTGGGGCGGCGCGCGGGATCCGGCAGGGCCTCAGCGGGCCGGACGGTCAGGCATAGACCCCGAAGCGGAACAGGGAGTAGCCGTAGCCGGTGCCGCGCTGCGTCAGCTCCAGCCGGACGTAGCGGCCCGACGCGCTGATGTCGAAGTCGTCGATCCCCCCGTCCCCGGACGCGGTGGCGTACGCCGTCCGCCAGTTCTGGCCGTCGTCCGACACCTTGATCGCGTACGACTTTCCGTAGGCGCCCTCCCACACCAGCTGGGTGTGCCTCAGCTGCCTCACCGACCCCAGGTCCACCTGGAGCCACTGCGGGTCGGCCCAGGCGCTGGCCCAGCGGGTGTCGTCGCGGCCGTCCGTGGCCAGGGCCGGCGTGCACGGGCAGCCGCCGTAACCGTCGCTCTGGTGGCTGGAGGCGGTCGTCGGCCGGCCCTGCGCCACGTCGGTGCCCGCCACCGGAGGCGGTACCACCTTGACGGAGCGCTGTTCGACACCGACGTTGCCCCGCCCGTCCTTGACCTTGACGTAGAGCTTCCACGTGCCGGTCTTCGCCGGAGCCGTGACCTTCAGGGTGCCGTTGCCCAGGTTCGTGGACGGCACGGAGGCCAGAGCGCCCCCGCCGTCCACGTACTTGCTCCCCCACAGGACCTCGTAGGAGAGCTGGTCGCCCTCGGGGTCCGTCGCCGGGGCCTGGACGGTGATCTCCTTGCCCGCCGGGACGGCGCCCGGGTCGGCCACGGCGGGCACCGACACCGTCGGCGGCAGGTCGTCCCCGGCGGTACTGCCGCCGAACGCCCGCTTGACGGCGTAGTACGACGTGCGGCGCTCACCGGCGGGGGTCAGGTTGAACCAGTGGCCGCCGAAGTCGTACTCGGTGCCGTAGTGGAAGACCGTCGCCCCCAGGGCGACGCCCCGGTGGCCGGTGACGCAGGCCCAGGCGTTGGTGTAACCGTCCGCCTTCGCCTGGTCGCCGGGCTCCGACGGCACCCCGTTGGCGTCGTTCGGCACCTCCCACTCGCCGGCCGGACCGGTCTCGGTGATGATGTACGGCTTGGTGTAACCGCCCTGTTCCCAGGCCTGGCGGACGCCGCAGACCTCCTTGTAGGAGTTGACCGCGTACAGGTCCAGGTCGGGGGAGTTGCGCTTGTAGTACGTCCATGCGCCGACCCACGCGTCGGTGGAAGTGACGGGGTGGTTGGCGTCGATGCGGTGGACGGCCTTCGCCACATCGTTCACGAAGGCCGTGTAGGCGTTGCGCTGCTTCTCCAGTTCGGCTCCCGCGTAGCAGTTCTGCAGGCCGAGCACCGACTCGTTGCCGATGTTCCACATGAGCACCGCCGGGTGGGCGCGGTAGGTCTCCACCCACTTGGTGAACTCGGCCAGCATGTTGTTCTTGTAGGCGGTGTCCGAGACGTAGTCGGTGCAGCCGCCGCTGCCCGGTCCGCCGCCCGGCTGGAGCCAGAACCCGGCGACCACCTTGACGCCGTTCGCGGCGGCCGCGTCGAACAGCTGGCGGCTGCTCGCGTCGGTGCCCCACGTACGGATGGTGTTGGCGCCCAGCGACTTCACGTCGGGCAGCAGCCGTCCGGCGTCCGCCGGCGACGGACCCCAGGTGACGCCCTTGACGACGTAAGGCGAACCGTCGACCGTCAGCTGCCAGTCGCCCTGCGAGCCGGTCACCTTCACCACGCTGCCGGCGGCCTGCGCCGGGCCCGCGGGAAGTACAGCCACGGCTCCCGCGAGGAGCGCGGCCGTGACGAGGGAACACGTGCGGGAGTACATGCCTGGACCTCCTGGGAGGGGGTGGGGGAGGGGGTCACGGGAGCCGGTAGTCCGGGCCCAGGACGGATCCCGCCTCGGGGTGGGTCTCGTCGTAGCCGCGGGCGTTGCACTGGAAGCCGCCGTTGACGCACTTGTCGACGAGGGCCCCCAGCGTCCGGTCGTCCCAGGCGTTGAAGAAGTCGTAGTGGAAGGAGTGGCCGCTGCCGCTGGAGAGCCTGACCTGCGACATGTCACCGCTGACCGGGAAGGCCATCTTGAACTCGACCATCGGGAGCGCGACGGGGTGGTCGGCCGGGCACACGTTGTCGTTGGTGCCGGGCTTCACGACCGGGTAGGCCATGTGGGCCTTGTGGTCGGGTGTGTCCAGATACCTGCCGTCCCAGCAACTGGGGGACTGCATACGGATGTTCAGTTGGGACCCGGCCGGGCAGTTCGCCGGGAACTCGACGTTCTTGAAGCTGTCGCCGCACTCCCAGCCCTCGACCCAGCCTCGGTGGCCGCGGAACTGGGCCGCCGTCTGCGTCGGACTGCCGACCACGAAGCGCAGACCCTTGGGGAAGGGGCGCACGCTCTTGTAGTCGGTCACGCCGCTCTTGTAGTAGATCACCTGCGGTCCGGTCGGCAGGACGGGCCGGTCACCGTCGTAGAGCGTCGGCATCCAGTAGCCGGACAGGTCTCCGGGGGCGTTGCAGCGGGTGCCGCCCGCGCTGAGGGAGGCCGTGGTGGAGTAGGCGTCGGTCGTGGTGTTGCCCATGAAGGTGTGGTCGTGCGAGGCGCCGGGCCGGCCCGCGAAGACGATCGGGTCGTCGGGGGCGGTCCTGCTGACGGCGCAGTTGGCCTGGAACTCGTGGAAGTAGCGGTCGGGCGGGTTCGCCCACGACGGCGTGACGCCGGTGACGGGCGGCACGGCCGGGATGTAGCCGTCCCCGTCCGGGTCGTCACCGGTGGCGAGCGGCGCGACCGCAGAGTGGTTCACGTGGACGGCCGCGCCGTTGTCGACGGAGGCCTGGGCGGTCAGGACGAGACCGCCCAGTCCGGCGGTCGCGGTCAGGGCGAAGGCGGCGGTAACCACCAAGGCGGACGGTTTCCTGGATCGGAGATTCACTTGTGCTCCTCCGGTTGGCGCGGACGCTCCCCGGGTGGGAGAGCGCTCTCTCGGGCGGCCCGCAAAACGCGGGGCGGCGACTGCCGCCCCGCGCCCCGCGGGGGTTCAGGTCTGGATCAGGGGAAGGAGACGACGGTCGACGGCGTGGTCGAGGTGCCCGAGGTCGCGGCTCCCGTGCCGTTGACGACGTGCTCGTACTGGCCGTTGCCGCCGAGCGAGACGACGAGCAGGTCGTGGAACTTGACGCCGGGCTTCACCGGCACCTCGAACCCGTGGTCCTGGCGGATGGTCGGGTCCACGTTGTAGTAGCAGTAGCTGCCCAGGCCCCATCCCTCGTGGGCGTTCACGGAGTCGGCCACCTTGTAGGCCGCGAAGCCCTTGGTGGAGCCGTTCTGGACGGCCGCCTGGTTGGGTGCGTCGTACGCCTTCTCGTTCTGGAAGAAGATCGTGCGGCCCCGCTCGCCGTTCCACTGCACGTCGTACTTGTTGAAGTGCTCGACGAACAGCCCGGTGGCCAGGACGTCGTCGCCGTTGACCCGGAACCCGTAGTCGGAGCGGTTGGTCTCCCAGCCGACCCCGTCACCGTGGTCGGCGCGCCAGATCCACGTGTGGTCGACGATCGTGTCGTGGTTGTTGATCACCATGCCGACCGAGGCCTTGCCCGCACCGGCCCCACCGACCCGGACGAACACGTCCTGCACGGTGGTGGGGTTCGCCGCGTGGTCCGTGGCGGCGCCGGCCGGACCGACCTCCAGCAGGCTGGGCGAGTTGACCGGGCCCGCGTCGATCAGCAGCCCGGCGAGCTTGACGCCGTCGACGTCGGCGACCTTCATCGCGGTCACCCCGTTGTCCGGGACGATCGTGGCCAGGCCGAGGCCCAGTACGACCGTGTCCGGGCGGTTGACCTGGATGGTCTGGCTGACGTGGTAGACGCCGGGGGTGAACAGCAGGTGCAGGCCCTGGGCCAGCGCCGCGTTGATCGTCACCGCGCTCGCGCCGGGCTTGACCACGTAGAACTGGCTCAGCGGGATCGAGGACCCCTGCGGTGCGCCGTTGCCCCAGGAGGTGCCGCGGGCACCGGTGCGCTTGGCCGGTACGAAGACCTTGTACTCGGCGCCGTCGAGGTAGAGGAAGGGCTTCTCCCGGGAGACGGGGGTGCTGTCGAGCGTGGTGTACGGCGCGTTCGGGAAGCTCTGCGCCGGTGCCCCCTGCACACCGGAGAACACCTGGTTCCAGACGGCGTTGGACCATCCGCCGATCGAGCTGTCACGGGTGTACCACTGCTGCTGCGAGTAGTTGCCGACCTGTCCGTCGATCTTCGAGTCGGCGATGTAGCCGCCCGAGGCCCAGCCGTAGCCGTTGGGCGCGAGGTTCAGGCCGCCCTTGACGTGCATCCGGCGGAACGGCGCGGCCTGGGAGACGGCCCAGCGGTCCGTGCCGTTGACGGGGTTGAGGGCCAGGTTCTCGGCCGAGCGCCAGAAGTTCTGGGTCGCGTTGCCGCCGAACCAGCCGGCGTCGACGGTCACGTCCCCGTTGATGGTGGTGTCGTCGGGGCTCAGACCGAGGCCGGAGATGGAGGTGTAGAAGCCGATCTGGGCGTTGAGGCCGTTGTAGGTGCCGGGCTTGAAGAGGAACTGGTAGCGGCCGGAACCGAACTGGGCCGACTCCTGCTGGGCGAAGACCTGGTCCAGCTTGGCCTGGATGTCCGGCATCGACGGGTCGAAGACGATCACGTTCGGTCCGAGGTCACCACCGCCCGGGACCACCGGGCCGCTGCCCGGGGTGCCGTAGACCTGGAACTCCCAGAGCGAGTAGCCGTAGCCGGTGGCCCGCTGGGTGCCGTAGACGCGGACGTAGCGTGCGGTGCCGGTGATGTCGTGGGTCTGGACGCCGCCGGTGCCCGCGGCGGTCGAGTAGGCGGTGGACCAGTTGGTGCCGTCGGTGGACAGCTCGACCCGGTAGGACTTCGCGTACGCCGCCTCCCAGCGCAGGACCACCTGGTTCAGCTGGGCGGGGGCGCCGAGGTCGACCTGTATCCACTGCGGGTCGGAGAACTGGCTGGACCAGCGGGTCCCGTTGTCGCCGTCGACGGCCGCGGCGGCCGGGGTCCCGGCGCCCTCCACGCTGGAGGCCGTGGCGGGCTTGCCCTGGGAGAGCAGGACGGGAGCCGCCTGCGCCGCGGTAGCGGGCAGCAGCACGAGGAGGGCCGCGACCAGGGCGGCGGCGAGCGCCGCGACGGTGAGCCGCGGCGGCCGTTCTGAGAGGAGTGGCATGCGGGGTGCTCCTGACGTCATGGATCCGGGGGGATCGAAGCGTGAGTGAACTGCCCCTCAGGTGGGCCGTCAAGGGTTTCGGCGTTCATGAACTGAAGGCCGGCCTGCGTCTCAACTGTGCGTCAGGCCTGTGAACTTGGGGTTTCTTCAATCCTTGTGAAAAGTATTGACGAAAAAACTCCCCGGGACTCTACTGATGTTCCCGGCCACCGTGTCCGCCGTACCCGCGCGGCGGAACGGGGCTCCGGCAGCCTTCGGGAAGTGGCGGCACTGCCGGGCGAGTTGGTGCGGTGTGTTCGTTACTCGTCGCCTGCCACACCGCCCGAACCCAACCAGCGTCACGCGCCCGGTCCCCGGAACGGCGCGGTCACGGGCGGCCCGGGTCCTACCGCCGTCTCCGGAGCGCGGGCAGGCGATGGCCGTGCTCGAAGCCGGGCGGTGGACCGCCGAGACAGCGGGTCAGGACACCAGGGGAGCGGCGTCCACTTCGGTCAGCCTGACCGTGCACAGCCCGCCGCGCTCGCTCTTCACGTCCGTCACCTTGAGCTGCGTGCCCGGCGTGAGGATGTACTCCTCCTCCCCGGTGAAGGCGGAGAAGCTCCTGATCCCGACAGCCTGGGCGGACGTCACCTCGAAGAGCGTCCGCCTGCCGCGGCTGCCCAGGAACGACCGGGCCACGTTCAGCTCGGAGGTGCACGAGGAGACGCCCCACCAGGTCACCGTCCGACCCACCGGGTACTGCGCCCGCAGGTCCAGCGACACACCGCGCCACAGCGGCTTCGTATATCCGGGCAGCCCCGAGACCGCCGAGAACAGCAACCGCAGGTAGGGCAGATACGGAGTGACCCGGCTTCGGTCGGGGGAGCGGAGGACGGCGTTGATCTCGCGGTAGAAGGCGGACTCGCAGGTGTAGAGGTAGAGCGCGGCGATCGCGTCTGCCGACAGGCTGCCGGGCGCCTCGTCCGCCCGCCGCTTGCCGAAGTCGCGTGACCGGTCGATGTGCCCGGCGAGCCCGGACAGTGTCTCGGCCACCGGTGCGACGGCGTCCTGGAAGTCCATCAGCGGGGTATCGAACACGCCGGTGATGGCGGGGAGGACCAGCCCCTCGTCCTTGACGCTGGTGAGCCGCTCCAGGTACAGCTGGTGCAGGTTCATGGTCGACTCGATGAAGGCGCCCATGCGTGCCGCGACGCCCCCGTTCGCACCGCCCGCCCCCTCGTTCCACCCCTTGCTCGGCAGCCAGTCGATCCCGTCGGCACCCAGCGACGCGAGAGCCTCGTTCACCATGGCGAAGTGGTCGCCCTCGCAGAAGATGTCGCCCTGCGCCGCCGGGTTCGCGTGATCGATGTGCCGGACCTCGACGTCCGGGTACTTCTCCTGCAGCCGCAGGACGACCCGCTTCAGGTTGCGGGCGTGTGCTCCCCACCAGGCGAACACGACGCCGCGGTCCTCCGCGTCGGCGTCCTGCTTGGCCTTGAGGATCTCTTCGACGATCCGTTCGGCGACGGGGCGCCAGAACGCCGTGTGCTGGTCGGCTCCCATCGCTCCGTCGCCGCTGGCGGTGAGCGAGGCGTTCAGCAACAGCACGCCCTGCGTGAGCATCGCCTGGAACCACTCCGGCGGCTGGACCGTCTCCCGCTCCCGCAACAGCGCGCGGACGTCGGCGATGGGAGTCTTCTTGGCGATGCCGTACTTCCACATCGCCGCCGCCTTGATGATGCAGCGGATACTGACGACCCTGCCGAACTGGCTGTCCGTCCAGTCGTTGAAGGTGTTGTCGAACATGGCTATGCCGGTCGCGCTCTCCGGCCGCGGGTACGGGTTCTGGCCGAAGGCCACGACCTTCCACTTGTGCGGCGGGTTGGGCTTGAGCGCCTGGAAGGTCAGCTCACGGACGGGGACCACCTCGGGGCTGCGGCCTTTCCCGATGAATCGGGCGGCGTCCGGCAGCGCCTCGATGACGGGCTTCAGGAGCGGCAGCCATGGCTCACCGCCGCCGTTGAAGAGTTCGGTGAGAGCCAGGGGGTCGTCCGCGTCGGACGGGGAAGGCGCCGGGCCGTTGATCGGGTCAGTCATGGGGGAGGCGCTTTCGGTCGTCGTGGTCGGGGATTGGGGGTGGTGGTCCGGATGGCAGGAAGGGAACGGCGCAACGGCCTGCGGCGGCACGATGCGCACCCGCTCCTCGACCGGGGCGTTCTCGATGTCGTGGAGCTGCGTGGTGATCGTGGCGCGCAGCTCGTCGTCGTTCTCGTACCAGTGGTCCTGGAAGAGGGTGTAGCCGGTCCACATCAAATTGGCGCACACCCTGGCCGGGACCCGACCGGTCTGCGCGCCCATGCCGACCAGTGCCACCGAGCGGATGCTGCCGGGCACCCGGCGGTTCTGCCGGTGGACGGCCTGGAACGCGGCGGCGCACGCCAGCGCCACGTTCAGCGTGGCACTCACGTTCTGCGAGGACTGCACCATGGTCGGCGTCGATATCAGGTACCGGGGGACGGCCGCGCCCGACGGGACGCAGACCGCGCTGCCCACCGGGAGGGCTCCGGCGAACCGATGGCGGATCGCCCGCTGCACCCGTAGCTGGATGCCGGATCCGAGGTGCCGCTTGATGACGGCGTCCACCCCGCCGTCCATCCGGCCCAGGGAGTTCGTCGGGCTGACCCAGGCATCGACGTCCTCATCGAGGATCGAGCCCCTGCGGATCTCGATGCCGGGGGTGTCCGCGAACGCCGCCCGCCACGCCTCCACCACACGCTCGTTCACGTCTGTCAGCACCACTCTGAGCGCGGGCTGAACACCGCTCTCGGTCATCGTCCACTCCTGTCGGGAAACGGTCCTTGCAACATCCCGAACCTAACGTCCGCCACTGACAACGCCGCTCCGGCGAACGGACGATGACCTGCCGTTACGACGGCGGTCAACCGGCGCCTGCGCGTCGCTTCGTCCCGCCGGCTGCCGATCTCGGTCAGGAACAGCCGCTGCCCGTCCAGGGGTGCTTTCCAAGCCGCGGCCGACTGCGTACCGGGAGGCGCAGCGTCCGACGCCGGCCGAGGAGGTCGAGTGCGGCCGTCACGAGCCGACCGGAAGCCGAGCCGCGTACGGGTTCACCGGGGAGCTGCCGCGACCTTCGTCCCGCGTGTCGGGTCCGGTCCCGACCTGCTGCGGGCGACCGCCGCTGGAACCGCCCCGGCCACGGGTCCTTGGCCGTCGAGCTATGCGGTCCGCTCCCGAGCCCCGCCGACGCGAAAGCCGCACCGACTGCCGTACCGCCGGTCCCGTGACCGGCGGCGTGCCCCCCGGCGCCTGCTCAGCGCGGGACCCGCTCGGTGCGAACGGCGGCCCGGGCACATGACTGCCGGTCAGGAAACCCGAGCCCCGGGACTCACTCAGCCCGGCCGGTCGTCTTGGGAAGCGCGGGGAGGTTCGGCGGCGGGTACGTGCGGTTGCGGCATCTGCCGGGGCGGGGTGCGGGAGTGGGACGCGTTCAGTGTCCGAGGGCTGATTTCGCGGCCACGATGACCAGCCCCAGGACGAGGTTGACGATCCCCTCGACCACCGCCTGGCGACGGGACGCGCCGGCATGCAGAGCGCCGATGCAGGCCCAGGCGACCTGCTGCGCCACAGCGACCGCCAGCGCGAACCACACCGTACCGTTGAGCCCGAGCCCCAGGACCGGGCCCAGCGCCACAGCCACGGACGGCAGTACGGCGGCCTCTACGATCGGCCACTCGCGCCGTCCGACCCGTCGCGCCTCGGCCCAGCCCAGGTTCTGGCCGGACAGCCGCTCGCCGGCGAGTTGGGCATAGACGTGCGCGGCCCAGAAGACGAGGCCGGTCACGAGGAGCAGCACCACGAGCTGGAGCCGGGGGAAGTCACCCGCGACGCTCGAGGCGGCGATGACGGAGGCGGCGAGCAGGGACCCGTAAAGAGCACCCGCGTAGTCCGTCCGCAGTGGCGGCCGGCCGGTCGGGTCCCTTCGCGGCCACGGCAGGAGGCGGTTCACCAGCTCACCGTAGAGAAGGGACCCCGTCTCTCGCCGCACCACACGCGGACGGCACCCAGGCCGGCGACAACATCCGTGACCGGCGCACACGGAAGCAACCGCCTCGGTGCCGCACCGCCGGACTTGTGGCACCGTGGCCGGCGCCTGCGCCATGCCGGGTGTGGAAGCACCCAGTTACACGCGAGGCGGCCTCATGGCGGGCGATCTGCCCCGCCTGCCGGACGCCCACCGGCTGTACCTCCTGCCACACGAACGGCGCCGCCCCGCTTTTGCCTACGCCTGGTGTGCCGCCGTCCGCCGCCTTCTGCGCGCCGAGCCGGGTACCGACCCCGACGGCGTGCGGCAGCCGGCCGAGACCGCGGCCGCCGTGTCGGCGTACCGCCCGCCGGAGGAACGGGCCGCGCCGCTCGGGCCCGGCCCGCGCACCCCCGCCGAGGCGGTTCGGCCGGCCGGCACGAGGCGACCACCGCTGGGTCCCGGACGATCGGCACCCTGCTCCGCCTGGCCGACGCCGAGACCGTAGACACCGTCCCCGCCCCGCCTCGGCCCCGACGGGCCCTGGCTGCTCGCCGCCTGCCTGTCCGCGCGCCTCGCACATCCTCGCCGTCCGGTCCCGCCGACTGAGGGACGGTTGCGAGGAGCGGCTGGCGACCTCGACGGCCCGCAGGTCGACGTCGCCCTGCTGCGGCACGGCGCGACGCCGCGCACGGCCCACCGCATCGTCGCCGGTTCCCGGCCCCGCCCGGGCGCGGAGGCTTCGAGGGCCGGAGCGCTCGCACGGGCCGACGTACGCAAGAATCCGTCCATCCTCTCGCGGCAGGTCGTCGGCTGCCCGCACCTGCTCACTGCGGCGCCGACCGGCTCGCCGCCCTCGTCCGGCGCGGCACGCGCGGCCCGGCCGCGGCCCGGCTCGGCGTGCAGGCGCCGGCGGCCGAGGATCCGGTCGCCGTACCCCGGGCACGGGTCGCCAGGGAGCCGGACCCGGCGAAGCTGCTGCACGCCGCAGCCCGGCGGCACTGATCCTCGCCTGCCTGGACGGCGCCGCCCGCCGCAGCGACGCTCCGCCGGGCGCGCACACCGTCCCGGCGGGCTTCGCCGCACTCGCCGCCGGGTGGCTGAGCGTGGATCCGGGCCCGCACCCCGGGGCCGCGGCCCCCTGCCCGCCCACCGCGTCGTCGGCGTTGCTCCCGAGGCAGAGCCACCAGGCGCCTGGGCGCACCACACGGATGAGTCCGGACCCGGCGCGGGCCGGGTCGGGTACGAAGTCCGGTGCGAGCCCGCTCAGGGCCACCGCCCTCCGGGCTGTCCGCGCTGGCGGCCGGGGCTCAGCCGACGGAGGCGTGTGCCGGGCAAGGCGCGCTGCTGGGACAGGGCTCCTGGGGAGCCGGCTCCGGTCGGGCTTCCGTGGTGTCCAGACGGAGCATGGCCGTCTCGTCCAGGGTGCCGGGGGCCGCCTGGTAGACCACCATTCGCTGGCCGCCCGACCGGGCCAGTTGCATGACCTCATAGGTCAGGGTCATCGGCCCGACCTTGGGATGCCGGAATGACTTCTGCCCACCCCCGCGTTCGCAGACGTCGTACCGCTCCCAGAGGCGGGCGAAGTCCGCTGATTTCACCACCAGTTCACCCACCAGCGCGGTCAGCTCGGGATCGTCCGGATCGGCCCCGGCCACCGCCCGCAGATGCGCCACCGAGAGCGCGACCGTCTCCTCCCACGGCTGGTAGAGCGTCCGGCCCACCGGGTGGAGAAAGAGATAGCGGGTCAGGTTGCGCTGTTCCTGCGGCCAGTCCCAGAGTCCGGGCAGCAGTCGTCGGCCGGGCGGATTCGCAGCCAGTACCCGGTTGTAGCGGCTCACCACGTAGGCGGGGAGCGGACGCATCGACTCCAGCATCCGCAGCACCGAGTCGCGGACGGTGTGATCGGAGGAGGCGGGGAGTTCGCCGATCCGACCGGAGGCCAACTCCACCAGCTCGTGGAGGCGTTCGTAAGCGTCCCCGCGCAGTCGCAGGGCGCGGCCGAGGGCGTCGACGACGGCGGGGGAGGGGTTGGTCTCCCGGCCGCGCTCCAGGCGGATGTAGTAGTCGACGCTCACGCCGGCCAGCGCGGCCAGCTCTTCCCTGCGCAGGCCGGGAGTACGGCGCAGTCCTGTGCCGACCGGAAGCCCGACGTCCTCCGGGCGGATCTGCGCCCTGCGGGCCTTCAAGTACCGGCCCAGTTCGGTGCCCCGCGCGTCTGCTGCTGCCATTCGACCCATTGTGGCAGGCGGACCGGCAACGTGGGGGGCCCTGTCAGGACCTGGAACGCGGCACCCCGGGGACAGCCCGGTCTGCCGGCCGACAGTGCGAGGGCGGAGAGTTGTTACCGCAGCGGGCGGCCCGGCCGGCGGGACCCAGGGAGTGCAAGGCACAGGACCGCGGCCCGGCGGGCCGGGGCCGCCCGCTCGTTCTGCCCTTCCCCATCGAATCCCTCGGCCACAGGAGAGTTCGTCATGCCGTCCCAGCCTGTCATTGCCCCGTCCGCCACCACCGCGCCCGCCCACCGGCACGGTCAGCAGCCACCGTCACCCGTGTCCACGCTCCGGCGACGAACGCCGCACCGGCCCCGGCCGATTACCGTCGGCGCGCCCACCGCGCAGCGGCGCGGCGGCGTCGCGTTGGTCGCTTCGCTGCTCGGATTCACGGTGATCACCATCGACGTCTCTGCCGTGAACATCGCGCTGCCCGCGATAGGAAAGTCCCTCAGCGGCGGGATGACCGGATTGCAGTGGGTGGTGGACGCGTACACCCTCATGTTCGCGGCCCTGATGCTGTCCGCCGGCGCCCTCGCCGACCGGGCGGGCGCCCGCCGTGCCTACGCCTGGGGCGTAGCCCTGTTCACCCTCGCCTCCCTCGGCTGCGCACTGGCGCCCGGCATCGGCGTGCTGGTGGGCGCGCGGGTGGCGCAGGGCGCTGCCGCGGCGGTCGTGATGCCGGCCTCGCTGGCTCTGATCCGGCAGGCGTACGAGGACGCCCGGACACGTGCCCGCGCCATCGCGCTGTGGACCGTAGGTGGGTCGCTGGCGATGGCCGCGGGTCCGGTACTGGGCGGGCTGCTCACCGAGTCGGCCGGCTGGCGGGCGGTCTTCCTGCTCAACCTCCCGGTGGGTGCGCTGATCCTGGGCCTGCTGGTCCGGATGCCGCGCTCCGCGCGCCGGCCTGCCGCGGTGGACGTCGGCGGTCAGCTCACCGCCGTACTGGCCCTGGCCGGGCTGGCCTTCGCGGTGATCGAGGGCGGTCACCTGGGCTGGACCAGCGGCCCCGTGCTGGTCGCGGCCGCGATCGCCGTCACCGCCGGGTGCGTCTTCCGCGTGGTGGAGTCCCGGCACCGCCAGCCCATGGTTCCGCTGAGCATGCTGACGGACCGCAGGGTGGGCGTCCCGCTCGCGGTCGGTTTCGCCGTCAACGCGGCCTTCTACGGTGGGATCTTCCTCCTCGGGCTGTACTACCAGCAGCTGCGCGGGATGTCGGGGATCGCAGCCGGGCTGATGTTCGTCCCCATGTCGGCGGTGGTGACGGCGACCAACCTGGTGTCGCCGCGACTGGCGGAGCGGATCGGTCGCCGGCCGGTGATCGTCGCCGGTCAACTGATCTTCACCGGCGCGATGCTGGCCATGCTGCCGCTGGCCGCGCACACCCCGGTGTGGCTGGTGCTGGTCCTGCTGCTGCCGCTGAGCATCGGCGGGGCGCTCGTGGTGCCCGCGTTGACCGCACTGTTGATGGACGCCGTCCCGGCGGAGCGCGCGGGGACCGCGTCGGGTCTGCTCAACTCGTTCCGCCAGACCGGCGGCGCGCTCGCGGTCGCCCTCTTCGGCGGTCTGCTCGCCGGCCCGGCCGGAGGCTTTTCCCTCCCGGGCATGCGCATCGGCCTCCTCGCCGTCGCCGCCCTCCTCGTCGCCACCGCCGCCCTGTCCCGTCTCCTCCTGCCCCGCCGCTGAGCCCGCTCCGGGCCCCCGAACTCGATCTCGTTGCGTCACCCCTTGCGGCCATCACCAGTCCCGAGGGCAGTGGGAACACCGCCGCCCGGCGCCCTTGTCAGGACGGACCCGCTGCTCCTCGTCACCGAGCCTGCCGCTCACGCGCGGGGACGGCCCAGCCGGGGCCCGGCCGTGCCCAGCAGCGGCGGCTCTGGCCCGGCACCGGGGCGGGCGCCGGTACGGGCGGCGCCGGACAGCGCCTCAAAGCGACGAGGAACGTCAGCGCGATGCCGTCGGGCACGACGAAGAACGTGGTGCTGATCCCGTCGGAGGCGATGCCCGAGGCGGTGCCCTGTTGCCGGCCGGGGACCCCGGTGGCGGCGGCAACGGACATCGTGGTGAAGACGACTCCGTCGCCGATGCTTCGGGCGACCGGGCCGGGCAGGGCTCCGCGTACGTGCCGTCCGGCGAGACCGCGAGGCCCAGCGCACCCATGAGGAGACGAGCGCCCGCCTCGCCGCCAACGGCGACCCGCGGTAGCGCCGCACGTAAGACACCTGTGTCTGCTGCGGCCCCGGTGACGACGCTCCAGCACGCCGGCCCGGTAGAAGCGACGGACCGTCGTGAGACGGCCCGAGAGCGCCGTAGCCGCCGACACCCGCCAGACGGGGGCATCGCACCCGGGCCGGAGCCGGAACCACCCGCGGTCCCCGGCCCCATGAGAGCGAAACGGAACCGCAGGCCAACCCCAACGGTACGTAAACCGGCAGCCCGGCACCGCACTTGACCGGGGGGCCGTTCTCACGGCCTGGCGCATTGGGTTAGGTTCCCGGGCGTGACTGACGATCGCGGACGACTGTTTTTTGGCAGGCCGGTACCGGCTGGCCGAACTGCTCGGCCAAGGCGGCATGGGGACCGTCTGGCGGGCCCACGACGAGCAACTCGACCGGGAGGTGGCACTCAAGGAGCTCCGGCTCCCTGAGGACCTCGACGCCTCCCGGCGCAGGGCCTGGATCGGCCGCCTCGACCGCGAGGCACGCGCGGCCGCCAGACTGAAACACCCGGGGGTCATCACCGTCCACGACCGGATAGCCGGCGACGACGGCCGCCCGTGGATCGTGATGGAACTCGTCCACGGCCGCTCCCTGGACGACCTGATCAAAGAGGACGGCCCGCTTCCGCCGGCCCGGGTGGCCAGGATCGGCCGGCAGGTCCTGGACGCGCTGCGCGCCGTCCACGCCACGGGCGTCACCCACCGGGACATCAAGCCCGCCAACGTGCTGCTCGAAGGCGACCGGGTGGTGCTGACCGACTTCGGGATCGCCGCCGTGGAGGGCGAGCCCGGTCTGACCCGGTCGGGGGCCCTCATGGGGACCCCGGCCTACATGTCCCCCGAGCAGGTGCGCGGTCTCCCGGCGACCGCCGAATCCGACCTGTGGTCCCTGGGTGCGACGCTGTTCACCGCCGTGGAGGGACACCCTCCGTTCAGCGGCTCCGGCTCCTGGGCCGTCTTCGTCGCCGTCGCCACCGAGGAACCCGCCACTGCAGTCCGCGCCGGGGAACTCGCGCCGGCGCTGACCGGCCTGCTCCGCAAGGACCCGGCGCAGCGCCTCACCGCCGATGAGGCGTACGACCTGCTCGCCGGGTCGGCGGGCGAAGCGGAGCCCTCCCGGCCGGACCCCGCGCCGACATCAGCGTCCACGCTGAGGCTGGCTGCGGCGCCGGGCGCCGGCCCCGGAGCGGGAGGCCTGACCCCACCGGCGCGTGGCCCCGGCCGCCCTGGTCGGCGGTGGGGGTACTTGTCGGGCGGCCTGACGGTGGTCGTCGTGGCCGTCCTGCTCGCGATGCCCTGGTGGTTACCGGGGTCCGGGTCCACTGACGACGACGCGGGCCGCACCCGCGCGGCCGACTCCACGGCGCCCACCCACTACTCCCCGTCTCCTTCCCCAGCCGCACCCACCACGGCCACCCCGTCCACTCCCACGCCCAGACCCAGCCCCACCCCCAAGGCCACACGCACCCCCCTCGACCGCCAAGCCGTCGAACGCGTCTTCGCGCTCTACATGAACGGCCTGGCGGACCACGACATGACCTCCCTGCGCCGAGGTACCTGCCCCCGGCTGCGCGCAGGCCTGCTCGGCTTCGCCCTGAACGGCTACTTCGTGGACCGCTGGGAACTCCAGCCCTACGAGGTCCCCCGGAACATGGACGAGCTCAGCGTGGAAGCGAAGATCACCCGGCGCGACCCCGAGACCGGGAAACTCGCAGGCGACGTCCTCAACCAATGGATCATCGAGCGGGACGCTGACCAGCAGTACTACGTATGCGGCTGGCTGAACGAGGAGTGATGTGACCCGCCCACCACAGGGGTGCGCGGGGAGCCGGAGAAGAAGTCGACGGCACGCAGCACTACACACGCAACGCCCGAGGCGTCGAACCGGTTTGGCCACGCTCCCGTCCTGGAGGCACTGGCCCGCTACGTGGACAGAGCGGTGAGCCCAGGGCATCCGTCGGCGGCGCCGCGCCGGGAGCCGCTTTCAGCCGATCACGGGAACGTCCCGGCCCTGACGCCCCGACAGCGCGCAGCGACCGCACCTGCCCCGGCTTCGTCGGTGCTTCGTGCCGCCCTGACGTCTTCGGCCGAGGTGGCCGCCGGGCGCAGAGGTCAGAGGTGCAGATCAGGAGGTGCTGATGACGACCTTGCCGAAGGGATTGCCGGTGGCGTAGTGGCGGTAGGCGTCGAGGGCGTCGTCGAACGGGAAGACCCGGTCGATGACGGGCCGGAGGCCGTGGGTCTCGATGAAAGCGTTCATCGCGGTGAACTGGGCGCGGCTGCCCACGGCCACGGTGCGAATGGTGGCACCGGAGGCGAAGAGGGCGTAGGGGTCGAGCGCCGGGGCGGTCTGGCCGGTGAAGCCGACGCACGCGATGGTGCCGGCCAGGGCGACGGCGCGCACGGACTCGTGGAGGAGTCCGGCGACGTCGACGATACGGTCGGCGCCCCGGCCGCCGGTGAGCGCGCGGACCTCGCCGGCCCAGTCGGGTGTGGCCGCGTAGTCCACGACGTCGTCGGCGCCGAGGTCGCGCAGCCGGGCGGCCTTGCCGGCACTGCTGGTGGTGGCGATGACTCGCGCGCCGAGCGCCTTGGCGAACTGGAGCGCGAAGAGCGAGACGCCACCGGAGCCTTGGACGACGACGGTGTCGCCGTTGCGCATTCCGGCACCGTCGCCGGTGAGCGCGTTCCATGCCGTGACCGCCACACACGGCAGGGTCGCGGCCTCCTCGTACGTCAGGTGAGCGGGGACGGCCACGAGCGCGTCCGCGTCGATCACGGCCAACTCGGTGAGCATGCCGTCGAGCGAGCCGCCGCGCTGGGGCAGGTGTTCCGCGGCGAACGGTCCGTCCTGCCAGGAAGGGAAGAGGGTGGCGGCGACGCGGTCGCCGACCCGTACCGTGTCGACGCCCCGGCCGACCGCGACGACCTCACCGGCGCCGTCCGAGACGGGGACGACGTCGGGCTCGACCGGCAGGACGTAGGTGCCGTCGAGCACCATGAGTTCGCGGAAGCTCAGGGACGTCGCGCGCACCGCGACCACGGCCTGGCCGGGACCGGCCGTAGGGGTCTGGTGCTCGCGGACGGTGAGTCCGGACAGCCCGGCGCCGCTGTGCGACAGGTGGTAGCTCCGCATCGGGGGCCCTTCGTGTGACATGGGTGGGTGGATGCCCTGGGGGTGGCTATGGCGCGGGGAGGTGCGGTGGGCGGCCCCGCCGGGCGGCGGTCCGGCGCAGGACTTACGCCCCGCCGGGCCCGTTGACCACTTCGGCGGCCAGCGGCACCTCGCCCGCGGTCTTGCTGAAGCCGATCGCCTCGACGATCCGGCCGTCGGTCACCCGCATGACGTTGACGCCGCGCACCCACGCGTCGGGGCCGGTCCCGAAACGGTAGGACCACACGATCGTCGCGCGCTCGCCCGCGACGATCACCTCCTGCGGCGCGAACTGTGTGCCGCGGTCGTCTATGACCGCTGTCCACCAGGCCGTGCACGCCTCGCGGCCGCGGACCAGTTCCCCGCTCGGCGGGGGCTGGACGCTCTCCATGACGCAGTCCTCGGCGATCAGGTCGGCCAGGAGGCCGGCCTCGTGCTCGATGAACGCGCGGTTGAAGCGGTCGATGACCTCCGCGGTGCTGAGTACGGACACGGTCATGTTGTCTCCCGAGCGTTGAAGAGATAGACCGTTCGGTCTACCGAGTGCCATGGGGATATAGATAGACCAGTTGATCTACCGAGTCAAGGGCTGGCAGAATCACGCCATGACCAGCACCGCCAGGCCCGGCCCCCGCGAACGGCTCCTGCTCGCCGCCCAGGAACTGACCTACAGCCAGGGCGTCGGCGTCGGCGTGGACGCCCTCCTCAAGGCGGCCGGGGTCGCCCGGCGTTCGCTGTACGAGCACTTCGGCGGCAAGGACGGCCTCGTCGCCGAGGTGCTGCGCCGCAGCACCGCCGAGGACGCGGAGCAGTACCGCGCCACGATGGATGCCGCCGGAGACGACCCCCGGGCCCGGCTCCTCGCCGTCTTCGACCGCCTCGGCCACGTCGCCGCAGCCCCGGACTTCCACGGCTGCCGCTACCTCGCCGCCGACCTCGCGCTCATCGACCAGGAGCACCCCGGTCACGAGGTCACCCGGGCCTACCGGCGCACCCTCCACGGCCTGTTCGCGGCCGAGCTGACCGCCCTCGGACACCCGCGTCCCGGCTTCGCCGCCGACCAGCTGCTCATCCTCGTCGACGGCCTCCTCGCCACCGGCGCGTCCCGCCCCGGCGACCGCCCGCCAGCCGCCGCGGTCCGCGAACTCGCCGAGCGCGTCCTCGACTTCCGCCGGTGACGGTGTCGGTGACGGTTTCGGCGCCCTCTCCGCTGTGAACGGTGCCGGCAATCGCCGCACCACCCGCTCCGGGGTACGCAGCGTACCGTTAACGGTGGTCTGAGCTTCGTCTTCACGGTCTGAGCCGGCGCGTACGCGTCTGCTACGCCCACGAGGCGTCGGCGGGGCCCGGCCGGCAGTCCCGGCAGCAGCCGGAGCGGGGGCGCGGAAGGTTGGCAGCCGTCGCCGTTCAGGGGCGGGGCGGGCGCCGAATGCTGCCGTGCCGGTCGAGGCGGCCCAGGAGGGCGGCCTGGTGTTTCGGTGCGGAGTGGGACCTGCGCGTCAGCGGTTCGAGGTGATGGCGGTTGCGTTCAGGGCTCAGAGCGTCTCGCTCAGCGAGTCCGCGAGCCGCCGACGCGCCGTGCGCGTGGCCGGCAGGGTCGCCGCCGCCACCGCGCCCAGCACCGCCCCAACGATCACCGTCAGCAGCACGGGCAGCGAGGGCAGCCGGGCGATTCCGGCCCCGATCCCGCTCGATGCGCCTTGCGCGTCCACGAGCCAGCGGCCGGACACCGCGCCCACCACCGCTGCGGCCACCGCGGAAACCAGCGCGGTCAGCCCGGCGGCCACCACGATCATCGAACCGATCTGCCGGGGCGTCAGCCCCATCGCCTTGAGTGCGAGCAGGTCCCGGCCCCGGTCGCGCACCCCCGCACTGATCAGCGTCAGCAATTCGATCAGGCCGATCAGCGCCAGTACCGCGATCAGGGCGGCGATCACTGCGCGTGCCGGTTCCAGCCGGTCGGCGGGATTCGGCGTCTCCCGGATCTCCAGCGTTCCCCCGGCCGCCACGGCGAGCGTGCTCCGCACGGCCCGGGGGTCCGCGCCCTTGCGCAGCACCAGGGCCTGGAAGTGCGGCCGTAGCTGCGGATCACGCTCGCGCAGCGCGTCGATGGTCGTGGTGATGACGCGGCCGCCGGAATCGGGCTCGATGGTGCGGCCGACGAGGTGCAGTACCTGCGGCCGCCCCTCGACGGTCATGCGTACCCAGTCGCCGACGCGGACGCCGAGGAGATCCAGCAGTCCCTGGCCGGCCACCGCCTCGTCCGGGCCACCGCCCGCCCGCCCCTCCACCACCGCGGAGGGGTACGGGTGTGTGGTCGTCCCCAGCCCGCGGAGCGTGATGGTGCCGGTCTGGCCCGGCACCAGGGCCGCCATCTCCGCACCGGGGTGGACCGCGGCGATGCCCGGGACCGCCGCCAGGGTCTTCTCCAGCTCCGCGTCCGACAGCCCGGTGGGCCGTTCGGCCCGGACAGTCAGGGCCGCGGGCAGCCCCATCAGCGCCGGCCGGCTGCGGAACTGGTCGAGTGTCGACCACGCGACGAGCGCGACCGTGATCATTAGGAGCGGCAGGGCCAGCCGGCCCACCGATGCCAGCGTCCGGACGCGTCGCGGGAACGCGGCGCGCCATCCGAGCACCAGGGCGGCGGGCACCCGCATCCCCAGCGCCCGCCTGCCCAGGGCGGTCATCGGCGCGGCGGTCGGCAACGCCGCGCGGGCCGCGGGTACCGGTGGCACCCGCCCGGACCGCCAGGCCGAGATGCCGGTGGCGGCCGCGATCAGCAGTACCGCGCCGCAGGGGACGCCGATCATCAGCCCCGCGTGGCCGGGCAGGTCCTGCCAGACCGCCGCCGCTTCCCCGATCCGCCCCGGTATCCGGGCGCCGAGCAGGGCGATCGCCGTCGTGCCGAGGGCCACCCCGAGCAGCGCGAAGGCCAGGTGCTGTACGAGGAACCCGCGGGCCACCTGGCCGGGAGTGAAGCCGATGGCCTTGAGGATGGCTATGTCCCGCAGCTGGCCCCGAACGCGGGCACCGATCGCGCCGGAAGCGGCGAGTGCCGCGGCGAGCAGCGCACCGAGACCGAACACGGCGAACATCTGCCCGAGGAGCCGGTCGTCACCGCCCGCCTCCGCCCGGGCCTGCTGCCACTTCGTCACTTGGGCGACCCGGTCGGCGCCCAGGACGGTGACGGCGCGCTGGACCATGAAGTCGGTGTCCGCCGGATCCCTCAGGCGCAGCCCCACGCTCTGCCCGGTGTCCGTGGGCGCGATCGTGTCGAGGGTGGGGGAGAGCACCCAGCCGATGCCCGGTGCGCCGCCCGGCTGGTAGCGGGGTTCGGCCGCCTCGGCGATGCCGGCCACCCGCAGTTCGTGCGGGGCGCCGTCCGGTCCGGTGACGCGCACCGTCTCGCCCGGCTCCGCCCACAGCGCCCGCGCGACGGAACTCTCCAGCACGACGGCCCCGAGCCCTGCCCCGCTGTCCGTCGCGGTGAGCCAGCTGCCGGCGGTGAGGAGCGGTCGCCCGGTTTCGGGCGGCTGCACCGAGCTCGCCCGCAGTGCCACTCTGGCCCGCGCGCCGCGCGATTCGACCGTTGTCGCCGCTGTGCGATAAGGGCCGGAGAGCGCCGCGACTCCGTCCAGGCGGCCCAGGGCGTCCAGGTCGGCGGCCCCGGCACGGGTGTGCAGCCAGATGTGCGCGCCCTGGGACTGGTTGAAGATCCGCTGCCACGGGTTCGCGGCGTAACTGAACATGGCGCCGGCGAGCAGGAGCGAGGCGATGATTCCGGCGCTGGCCAGGACGACGAAGAGGGCTTCCCCGCGGTGCGCGCGGAAGTCGGCGTGCGCCCAGCGCAGAGTGGCCCGCACCTTCACTCCTTCAGTTCGAGTACGCGGGACACGCCGTCGGCCGGCCCGCGGCGTCTGTCACCGAGCTGGGCGTCGTCGGCGATGCGGCCGTCGAAGAAGCTGATGACGCGGTCGGCGGCGCTGGCCATCCGGGCGTCATGGGTGACCATCATGATCGTCTGGCCGCGCTGGTGGAAGCGGGTGAGCAGCCGCAGCACCTCGCGGGTGCCCTTGCTGTCGAGGCTGCCGGCCGGCTCATCGGCGAGCAGCAGCGCGGGATGGTTGACCAGGGCCCGGGCGAGCGCGACCCGCTGCTGTTCGCCGCCCGAGAGTTCGCCGGGCATCGAGCGTTCGCGACCTTCGAGCCCCAGCTCGGCGAGCAGTTCGGCCCGCGACTCGCGCGCGGACTTCGGGGAGGCGCCGGCGAGGAGGGCGGGCAGTTCGACGTTGTCGGCCACGGTGAGGTTGGAGACCAGGTTGAAGAACTGGAAGACGACTCCGATGCTGCGCCGGCGGAGCACCGCCCAGCGGGCCTCCCGGTACTCGTCGACGCGTTCTCCGCCGATCCACAGCTTTCCGCCGTCGGGCCGCTGGAGGCCGCCGATCAGGTGCAGCAGTGTGGACTTCCCGGCTCCCGACGGCCCGGTCACCGCGACGAACTCGCCGGGCCGGACGGTCAGGTCCACCCCGCGCACGGCGGGCACCGGCGCGCCCTCGCCGTGGTGCGTCTTGGTCAGGCCCTCGGCCCGCACGATGGGCACCGCAGGAGCGGTGGCGGCGTCCTCGCTCATTCCAGCTCCTCCTGACAGCGTTCCAGCCAGTCGAGGTCGGCCTGCAGATGCAGCATGGCGCCCTCGATCAGCAGTTGGGGGATCTTGTTGTCGCGGTCTTCGGCCGCGGCCAGCTTCGACAGGTCCCGCATGGTGTTGAGGTACTGCCGCCGCTGCTTGTTGATCAACGCGACGGGGTCGGCCAGCCCCGACCGGGGCGCGAGGGCGAGTTTCATGAAGAACTCGTCCCGTACCCGCGGCTCTTCGGCGGTGTCCTCGAACCAGGCCAGTACGGCCTCTCGTCCGGCGTCGGTCAGCCTGTACGTGCGCTTGTTGGGCCGGCCCGCCTGCTCGACGTCCTCGCCCTCGATCAGACCGCTCTTCTCCAGTCTGCCGAGGGTGACGTAGATCTGGCCGACGTTGGGCTGAGGGTACGCGGCGCCCAGGAGCTTCTCAAGGTCCTGCTTCAGCTCGTAACCATGGGCGGGGCCACGGGTGAGGAGCGCCAGGAGCGGCAGCCGCACTCGCTCCTCCTCCCTCCCGCTCGGTAGTCACCTGTTCACCCGGCAGCGGGCCGGGTGGCGCCGCCTCCTGCCCGTCTGCCTGGACGTCTAGTATCGCCCATGCCTAACGGGTATATATAGGCCCCGATGGTCGGCGGCGCAGCCGGATCGTGCATTGGGAGGAACCTATGCGGTGGATGCGTGCCGCGGGTAGGGCTCTCCTGGTCGTGGCGGTGGTGCTTGCGGGGTACGCCGGCTTCGGCGTCCGCGCCCGCGACGGCGTGGCCTCCGCCAGCCGCGGGCCCATGACGCTGGTCACGGCGGGAGACCTGACCGGCTACCTCTCCCCGCTGCTCGACGACTGGAACGCCGGGCATCCCGGTGAACGCGTCACGCTCGTCGAGCTCCCCGACTCGGCCGACGAGACCCGTGCCCAGATGATCAGCGAACTGCGATCGGGCGGCAACCGCTTCGACGTGCTGAACATCGACGTCGCCTGGACGTCCGAGTTCGCCGCGGCCGGATGGATCGCGCCGCTCGACCGCGGTCGCTTCCCCCTGGACGCCTTCCTGCGGCCGGTGGTCGAAACCGCCACTTTCGACGGCAGGCTGTATGCGGTCCCGTACGTCACCAACGCGGGACTGCTCTACTACCGCAAGGACGTGCTGGACGCGGAAGGCGAACAACCACCGCGTACCTGGGCCGACCTGGTCCGCCAGGCGGCCACGATCGCCCCGAAGCACGGACTGGACGGGTACGCCGGCCAGTTCCTGCCGTACGAGGGGCTCACCGTCAACGTCACCGAAGCCGTCCACTCGGCGGGTGGTTCGATCCTGCGCGACGACGGCGCCCGCGTAACGGTCGACTCCGACGCGGCACGCGCCGGGCTGCGGTTCCTCGCGGACGGCGTTCGGGACGGCTGGATCTCCCGGGAGGCGCTCGGCTACAAGGAGGAGGAGTCCCGGCAGGCGTTCCAGGACGGCCGTCTGCTCTTCCTGCGGAACTGGCCCTACGTCTACGCCGACGCGAGCGGGACGGGGTCGAAGGTCGCGGGGAAGTTCGGCGTCGTGCCGCTGCCCGGACCCGGCGGGCCCGGCAGCAGCGTGCTGGGCGGCTCCAATCTGGCCGTCAGCAGCCGTTCCCGGCATCCGGCCTCGGCGGCCGATCTGATCTCCTACCTCACGAGCGAACGGGTCCAGCGGAAGGTGCTGACCGAGGGCTCGCTACCGCCTGTGCGCGCCGCGCTCTACGACGACCCCGAACTGATCCGCGCCTATCCGTACCTGTCCACGCTCCGCCAGAGCGTGCTGTCGGCGGTGCCGCGCCCCAAGAGCGCCCGTTACGACCAGGTGAGCCTGGCCGTACAGGCCGTGGCACAGGACCTGATGGCGCAGCGCGAGACACCTGACCAGGCGGTGGCGCGGCTTGCCCGCGAGCTCGGCGGCGTTTCCCGCGCCGGCTGATCCCGCGCCATCCTCCTCCAGGGCGTCTACCTACATGTTAGGTAGACGCCCTTCGTCGTACACCTGCCCCTTTAGGTACAAACCACCTCAGTTTCCTGCTGTTTCTGGACACATCGTTGACACCTTCCGGTCGCACCTACCTAACATGCATGCATAACAGCGCACCTGATCCAGGGCGCTCTCGCATTCAGCAGAAACAGGTCGACGCGAGATGCTCAGCACCCTTCCGGCCGGCACCGGCCACCCCTCCCGCAGCGCCAGCGCACCCGGCTCCTGGTGGCGCGACGCGGTGATCTACCAGGTTTACGTCCGCAGCTTCCTCGACAGCACCGGGGACGGCATCGGCGACCTGGCCGGCGTACGGGCCGGACTTCCCTACCTCAGGAAGCTCGGCGTCGACGGCATCTGGCTCAGCCCCTTCTACCCGTCGCCGCAGCACGACCACGGCTACGACGTGGCCGACTACTGCGGCGTCGACCCCGTCTACGGCGACCTCGCCGAGTTCGACCGGCTGGTGGCCGACGCCCGCCGCCTCGGCCTCAAGCTGCTGCTCGACATCGTCCCCAACCACTGCTCCAGTGAGCACCCCTGGTTCCGCGAGGCCCTCGCCGCAGGACCCGGCAACCCCCTGCGCTCCCGTTTCCACTTCGCGCCCGGCCGCGGCCCGGACGGGACGCAGCCGCCCAACAACTGGCACGCCATGTTCGGAGGCCCCGCCTGGAGCCGGACCACCGGGCCCGACGGCACCCCCGGGGAGTGGTACCTGCACCTGTTCACGCCCGAGCAGCCGGACTGGAACTGGCGCGACCCGGCCGTGGGCGACGAGTTCGAGCGCGTGCTGCGCTTCTGGCTGGACCGCGGTGTCGACGGCTTCCGCATCGACGTCGCCGCCGGGCTGTTCAAGCACCCGGACCTGCCCGACTCGGACGACCCGGAGGCCGACGAGCGGGCCCGCGACTCCGTCAACCAGCTCGCCTGGAACCGGCCCGAGGTGCACGGCGTATGGCGCCGCTGGCGCGCCGTGTGCGAGGAGTACGCCGCCCGGGACGGCCGCGAGCGGCTGCTGGTCGGCGAGGTGTCCGTACCCACGGCGCGCGAACACGCCGAATACGTCCGTCCCGACGAACTGCACCAGGCGTTCTTCTTCGACCTGCTCAGCGCCCCGTGGGACGCCGGTGCCTTCCGCTCGACGATCACCGAGGCGATGCGCGACATCGCCGGCACCGGCTCCACCGTCACCTGGGTGCTCAACAACCACGATCAGGTCCGCACCGTCACCCGTTACGCGGGCGAGCCCGGGGTGGAGGGCAGCGGGCTGGGAGCCGCCCGCGCCCGCGCCGCCGCCCTGCTGATGCTCGCCCTGCCCGGCGCGGCCTACGTCTACCAGGGGGAGGAGCTCGGCCTGCCCGAGGTCCTCGACCTGCCCGACGAGGTGCTGACCGACCCGATCTGGCACCGCACCGGCAGCCGCAAGCGGGTCCGGGACGGCTGCCGGGTACCGCTGCCCTGGTCGGGCCACGCCTCCCCGTTCGGCTTCAGCCAGGGCGCGGCCGGCGCCAAGCCGTGGCTGCCGCAGCCGGAGTGGTTCGCCGAGCACGCCACGGACCGCGCCCTGGCCGACACCCGTTCCTTCTGGCACCTCTACCGCGACGGCCTCCAACTGCGGCGCAGCCTGCCCCAGCTCGGCGACGGCACCCTGCGCTGGCTGGAGACGCCCCCGCAGGTGCTGGCCATCGCCCGCGGCGACGGCCTGGTCTGCGCGGTCAACTTCGGCACGGAGGCGGTGCCCGCCCCCGTCGCGGGGACCCCGCTGCTCGCCAGCGGACCCTGCCCGGACGGAGTGCTCCCGGCGGCGACGGCCGCCTGGTGGACGTCGGAGTGCCCCGCTCCGTAACCCGCGCGGCGGCCCGTGCGCTGACGCAACACCCCTCGCGGTGACGCCGGAGGCGACTCCGCAGTCCCGAACCGACCCCCTCGAAAAGGATCCCATCATGCGACGACCCGGCAAGACGCCCCGACGGACCGCTGCCACCGCGTCGGCGGCACTCGCCCTGGCCCTCGGAGCCACCGCCTGCGGCGGCACCACCACACCCGCGAGCGGCGGCGAACTCAGCGGCCAGACCGTGACCGTGGCGGGCGTCTGGACGGGCAGCGAACAGAAGAACTTCAAGAAGGTCCTGGACGCCTTCACCGAGAAGACCGGCGCCAAGACGGTCTTCGTCCCCTCCGGCGACAACGTCTCCACCTTCGTCGGAAGCAAGATCGAGGGCGGCAACGCACCCGACGTGGTGATGGTCCCCCAGGTGGGCGTCATCCAGCAGTTCGCGAAGGCGGGCTGGCTCCAGCCCCTGTCCGACGAGGCGGCCCGGACGGCCGGCTCAACCCTCCCGCCGGTCTGGAAGGGCTACGGAACCGTCGACGGCACGTACTACGGCCTCTACTTCAAGGCCGCCCACAAGTCCACCGTCTGGTACGCCCCCGACGCCTTCACCCAGGCCGGTGTCGGCGAGCCCAAGAGCTACGCCGACCTGCTCAAGGCCGGCCGTACCCTCGCCGACTCCGGCCGCCCGGCCTTCGCCGTTGCGGGTGAGGACGGCTGGACCCTCACCGACTGGTTCGAGAACATCTACCTCTCTCAGGCAGGGACGGAAAAATACGACCAACTCGCCCAGCACAAGCTCAAGTGGACCGACGACAGCGTCGTCAAAGCCCTCACCACCCTCGGGGAACTGTTCAAGGACAAGCAACTCGTCGCCGGCGGTGCCGAGACGGCGCTGCGCACCGACTTCCCCTCCTCGGTCGAGCAGGTGTTCGGGCCGGAGCCCAAGGCCGGCATGGTCTACGAGGGCGACTTCGTCGGCGGTGTCGCCAAGGACCAGTTCGGCAAGAAGCCGGGGCAGGACGCCAAGTTCTTCCCGTTCCCCGCGGTCGACGGAGGCAAGGCACCCGTCGTCAGCGGCGGTGACGCGGCTGTCGTCCTCAAGGCGGGGAAGAACGGCAAGGCGGGCATGAAGCTGCTCGAGTTCCTGGCCGGGCCCGAAGCCGCCGAGGTCTGGGCCGGCGCGGGCGGCTTCCTGTCCCCCAACACCAAGGTCGATTTCGGCGCGTACGGCGACGACACCACCCGCAGCACCGCCCAGTCGCTCGTCGCCGCGGGCAACTCGGTCCGCTTCGACATGTCGGACCAGGCCCCGGCGGCGTTCGGCGGCACCAAGGGCGCCGGCGAGTGGAAACTCCTCCAGGACTTCCTGCGCGACCCGTCGGACCCGCAGGGGGCGGCCTCGAAGCTCGAGGCCGAAGCCGCCAAGGCGTACGGGAACTGAGGCCCCCCATGGCTGACACCCTGACCGCCCGCGCCGCGGCCGATTCCCGGCGCCGCGCCCACAACAGGAAACGCCGCCTCGCGGTCGTCTTCGTGCTGCCGGCCCTGCTCCTGCTCGGCGCACTGGTCGTCTACCCGGTCGTCTTCTCCTTCTGCCGCAGTCTCTTCGACGCCAGCGGCAGCCGTTTCGTCGGAGCCGGGAACTACGTGGCGATCGTCCACGATCCGGCCACCCTCAAGGCGGTCCGCAACAGCGCCATATGGGTCGTCGTGGCCCCGACCCTGCTGACCGGACTCGGACTGATGCTCGCCGTGCTCACCGAGAAGGTGCGCTGGGCGACCGCCTTCAAGCTGACGCTCTTCCTGCCGATGGCCGTCTCCTTCCTCGCCGCGGGCATCGTCTTCCGGCTCGCCTACGAGCAGGACCCGGGCCGGGGCGTGCTCAACGCGGTCGTCGTCGGTGTCCACGACACCTTCGAGGACGCCGCCGCCTATCCGACGGCCCGGGTCCGCGAGGGCCAGGCCCTGACGGGGAGTGCGGGCGGCCCCTACAGCACCGCGAAGGCGGTGCGTCCCGGCGGATCGGTCGACCTCGGCCTCGTCGGCGTGGCACCCGACGCGGTGCCCGCCGCGGCGAAGCCGGCTGCCGCAGCGACGCCGGGCCCCGACGGGATCGGGGGCGTCGTCTACCTCGACTTCGCCCCCGGCGGCTCCGGAACGCCGGGCGAGGTGGACCCGGGCGAGAAGGGCCTGCCCGGCATGACGGTCGAGGCCGTACGGGACGGCCGGACGGCCGCGACCGCCACCTCCGCCGCCGACGGCTCGTTCCGCTTCACCGGGCTGGCCGACGGCGAGTACGTCCTCCGGCTGCCCGCGGCCAATTTCGCAGCCCCCTACCAAGGGGTGAACTGGCTCGGCCCGGCTCTGGTGACGCCCGCCATCATCGGTGCCTACCTGTGGGTGTGGACCGGCTTCGCCATGGTCCTGATCGGGGCCGGGCTCGCTGCGATCCCGCGCGACGCCCTGGAGGCCGCACGAATGGACGGTGCCACCGAGGGTCAGATCTTCCGCAAGATCACCGTGCCGCTGCTCGCGCCGGTGCTCACCGTCGTGTTCGTCACCCTGGTGATCAACGTGATGAAGGTCTTCGACCTCGTCTACATCATCGCGCCCGGACCCGTACAGGAAGAAGCGAACGTACTGGCCACCCGCATGTGGCTGGTCTCCTTCGGCGGCGGCAACAACCAGGGCCTCGGAAGCGCGCTCAGCGTGGTGCTCCTCCTGCTGGTCGTCCCGGCGATGGTCTTCAACATCCGGCGCTTCCGAAGGAGTGCGGCATGAGCAGTCACGGCACCATCGAGCGCCGGGCACCCCGTCGTACGACCGCGGTCCGGCCCGCCCCCGCCACGTCGGGGCCCAAGCCGCCCCGCAAGGGCCGGCTGTCGAGCCTGCTGAGCGGGTCGGCAGTCCAGGCACTGCTGCTCCTGGTCGCCCTGATCTGGGTCACCCCGCTGGCCGGCCTGTTCCTGTCCTCGATGCGCTCCGAACGGGACAACGCCTCCGGGGGCTGGTGGAACGTGTTCACCGACCCGTCCCAGCTGTCCCTGGGCAACTACACCGCCCTGCTCAAGGATTCCGGCATCGCGGCGGCGTTCGGGAACACCGTCCTGATCTCGGTACCCACCACCCTGCTGGTGGTCGCCATCGCGGCCCTCGCCGGATACGCCTTCGCATGGCTGGACTTCCCCGGCCGGGACGGCATCTTCCTCGTGGTCGTCGGGCTGCTGGTCGTACCCGTGCAGATCGGACTGCTGCCCGTGGCGAAACTCTTCGGTGCGGTGGGCCTGTTCGGCACCATCCCCGGAGTCGTCCTCTTCCACGTGGCCTACGGGCTGCCATTCGCGATCTTCCTGCTGCGCAACTACTTCGCCGAGATCCCGCGCGAAATGCTGGAAGCCGCCCGGATGGACGGCGGCACCGAATGGCGGATCTTCTCCCGGCTGGTGCTGCCGCTCGGCCGCCCGGCCATCGCGAGCCTGGCCATCTTCCAGTTCCTGTGGGTCTGGAACGACATGCTCGTGGCGCTGCTCTTCGCGGACAGCGAGTCCCAGCCCCTCACGGTCGCCCTCCAGTCGCAGATGCGGCAGTTCGGAAGCAACATCGGCGTCCTCGCACCGGGTGCGTTCCTGTCCCTGGTGGTCCCGCTGATCGTCTTCTTCGCCTTCCAGCGGCACTTCGTCCAGGGCGTGATGGCGGGCTCGGTGAAGTGACGCCCGGCGGGGCGGGCGGTCCGGGCCGGTCAGGGCGGTGCGTGGTCCCGTCCCGGTGCCCGTCGCGGTTCACTTCTCGGTGAAGACGATCTCTCTGGCCGGGTGCGTCATCCTCACGGTGTTGCCGGCGGTGACCTCCACGATGTGGTGCAGGCCGGTGAAGAGCTCCTTGGTGTCGGGCAGGAGACGGAATTCGTCCGCGCCGCCAGCCAGGTACGCCCGGAAACGGTCCAGCGACGGATCGTCCGGGGTGAAGTCCAGGTAGTCCTTCAGTCGGCGGAACAACTTCGGCAGGAGCACCTGCCCGGTGTGGTCGTCCGTGATCGAGGCCATCGCAGTGACCGTCACCCCGTCGGTGGTCTTGTCGATGCCGGCGGCCCACAGGCCCACCCCGGCCGCCCGCGCCTGCTCCGAGGCGTCGGTGAGCACCTCGCGCAAGTACGCGGGCAGGCCGGAGTAATAGGTCGGGTAGGCCAAGCCCAGCCGGAGCAGCTGGTAGTTGGCGGTCTTCTTCACGAGCTCGTCGTCGACGGTCGTCTCGTAGCCGCTGTACACGGGTGGGGCGGTCTTGCCGACGAACGCCACGCACCGGCCGTGGACGTCGCTGCCGCGGGTGAGGATCCAGCCGGGCACGCTTTTGGGCACGGTGACGACGGTCTCGTCGTCCTCGTTGCGAATGACGGATTCGAAGCCGACGAGGGTCAGCAGCTTGTCCGCGGCCTGGTGGGCGAGGTCGCGCGGCTGGTGCTCCTCGTGCGGCTTCTGGCCGTAGTGGGTCTCCAGCGTGTCGATGGCTTCCAGCCGGATGCTGACGCGGCCGTCGGCCTTCGGCACGATCGGTTCGCAACCCGGTACGAGCTTCCAGTCGGCCACGTTGTCCGCGACGAACGGGAGCGTGTCGCCATCGGGCCTGGCGCGGTCCGTCATCTTGAACGAACCTCTGATCAGCAGCATGGACACGGCGGCTCCCACAGGCGAAGGGCGAGGTCGGTGTGCGATCGCTACTGTACGTGATTATCCGTCACTGTGGGTACGTGGGGGAGGGGTCAAGCAACAGACCGCCGTGCATCCGCAGTCGGAGGGGCGGTATCGACAACGCCCCCTCGTCCCGAGGCCCGCATTGGGCGTCGTGCCCCGCGGAGGCAACGGCGCCCGGCGCGTCCGCTGGTCAGGCCCTACTGGCAGAGGGAACTGCGGTCGGTTGAAGGATGACCCTTTGAATGCGCAACTTGCTGGTCCCCGGTAGGGGGAGGCGGTTGCTGGGCCTCGCCCGTCACCCCGGACAGCACGCCCCGCCCCTGCGCTCCCATGCACGTTCGCATTGCGTTTGCCCCTCGCTACGGGCGGTCGGAGACTGGTGATATGAGCGTGGCGCCCGCCGCTGGAAACGACTGGCCGGCGCCGACGTTCTCCCGCTACGGCCACGGCCACACTTAAAGGCCCTGCCGTTCGTCCCCGAGACCCTCGCGGAGGGCCGTGGCAACGCCGCGTCCTGCCGCGTCGAACGTCGCGAACCTCAGCGCGTCGACGCATGCTTGCCCGTGCTCCACTTTTCCAGGAGGTGTCCTATGAACAGGACCTCCCGACTCAACTGCATCATCCCCCCGCACCTTCTCAAGAAGCTTCTGGAGAGCGACGACAGCGAGGTGCGCCAAGCCGCCCTGGACACCATGCTGACCACCGCACGCCTGCGGGGCGAACGAGCGGTCCGGGCGTCCTTCGCCGGCCCGGCCGCAACCGCGACCGGTAACGGCCGGCGCACCGTCTTCGACTGCGACCAGGGAAGCTTCCTCGCATCCGCTGTCCTGGCCAGGTCGGAGGACGGACCGGAGTCCGCGGACGAGTCCGCAAACCGGGCATTCGGCGGACTCGGCCTGACTCGCGACTTCTACAAGGAGGTGTTCCAGCGTGACTCGATCGACGGTCACGGGATGCGCCTGGACGGGTACGTTCACTTCAGTGTGAAGTTCAACAACGCTTTCTGGGACGGACGGCAGATGGTCTTCGGCGACGGAGACGGAAAGATGCTGGGCGACCTCACCAGATCCCTCGACGTGATTGCCCACGAGCTGACGCACGGAGTCACCGAACACACCGCCGGACTGGCGTACCACAATCAGTCGGGGGCCCTGAACGAGTCGATCTCGGACGTCTTCGGGTCGCTGGTCAAGCAGTGGTCGCTGAAACAGTCGGCCGAGGAGGCGGACTGGCTGATCGGGGCTGACGTGTGGACCCCGGGAGTAGACGCCGACGCCCTGCGATCGATGAAGGCCCCGGGGCATGCCTACGACAACCCACTGTTCGGGAAGGACCCCCAGCCCGACCGTATGAGCAAATTCATTCACCTTCCCGACACCGAGGAAGGGGATTCCGGCGGGGTGCACTTCAACTCCGGCATTCCGAACAAGGCGTTCTTCCTGGCCGCGGTGGGCATCGGCGGATTCGCCTGGGAGGGTGCCGGGCCCATCTGGTACGAATCGCTCAAAGCATCCACTGCCGAGACCCAGTTCCAGGACTTCGCGGACACCACCTTCCAGAAGGCCGGTGAACTCTTCGGCGTCGGCAGCGCCGAGCAGTCGGCTGTGCTGGCGGCGTGGCACGGAGTGGAAATCCCCATCAGCGGCGTCCCGACCGGAGTCGCCCGGGCGCGCAGCCTCGCGGCCAACGGGAACGGCAGCATGAGCCGACAGGACGGCCTCGCAGCCCTGACCAGGCAGGTCGGTGAACTGAGCGCCAAGATGACGAGACTGGCGAAGGACGTGGCCGCACTGAGGGGGAACGGCTGACCCCAGAAATCGCCGCCGCCCGAACCCCGCCCTTGTAACGAGGTTGCGCGCAATGAAGCTGACCCTTGCGACACACGGTGGCCTGGCGGCGCCGGTCAACCTCCGCCTCCCGCCCAAGGTGCTGGACACGGACATGCTGCCCGAGGACGCCGCCGCGGAGTTGGCCCGGCTGGTGGCGGCGGCCGCCGCCGAGCCCGAGGCGGACCGGCCCAGCCGGGCCAGAGATGCGATGAGCTACACGATAACGGTGGAGGACGGGGGCCGTTCGACGGTCCTCAAGGGGTCGGACGCCGCCATGACCCCCGCGTTCGCGGCCTTGCTCACTCGGCTGCAGGGATACCTGGCGCAGCAGTGACGCGCGCCGGCCGGGGGCTCTCACTCCCGGCCGGGGGCTCTCACTCCCAGGGGTCGAACCGCCACTTCTGCGGGCTCGCGTGGCAGTTCTGCTGCACCACGGGTGCGCCGTTGCGACGGCTGCCGTCCGTCACCCCGAGACAATGCTCGCTCGCGATCAGGAAGAGGTTCCCGCTGCCGTACAGCATCCACTCCGTGCTCGCCTCCGGGTCCGAGCAGTCGGCCTGCACGACGTCCGTGTCCAGCTCGAACCGGTCCCCGGCCAGGGCGAGGCACCTGTCGCTGTGTTGGGCCCGGAGCTTGACGAAGAGCACGTGGTCGCCCTGCTTCCCGGCCGGCCGGTCCTCCAGCTTGCCGAAGGGCTGGTCCGCCACGTCGGTGACCCGCCAGCGCTGATCTGTGATCCCGAGACAATTCCACTGGACGATGTCCGCGCCGTTGCGCAGGGAGGAACCCGCGACGCTGAGGCACATGCCGACCGGGGAGCGGATTTCGTAATATTGCACGGCGGCATGGGCCGGTCCCGCCCCCAGGGCCAGGGGCTGGGCCACGAGAGTGGCCAGAACCGCGGCCGCGCGACCCACGGGACGCCAAGGTATGCCGGTCATACGTCCTCCTCTCCGGCGCACTGCACGGCCCGCACTCAGTCCGTGATGGGTTCGCCGTCGTACTTGCCGCCTATGCAAGTCCACAGTCCGGTGCCGGAGTCGTACACCACCTTCCCCTTGCCCGCCACGCAGGCCGGCCCGGTGGCCGTCGGTACGGCAGCCTGCGCAGCGGGAACCGTGGCCCCGAGAGCAGCCAGTACGAGGGCGCTGACGAATCCGAGAAGTCGTGTACGCATGGGAGCTCCTGCAAGGACGAGCGACATCAACACATCAACTCCAGACTCACCCTGCGCCGCGTCGAGCGCACCCTGGCGCGGAGGTGGCTCACGGAGCGCCCTCCGGGGGCGCCCCCTGCGGACAAGCCGCAGGCTGGAGTTATGGAGAACACCCCTGAGGTGACCGTCGGAGCCCCTGACGGCCTCGGTTTGCGGAAGGTCCTGATCGATGGCAAGCCCGTCGGCAGGGCTCGGTCCACGAGGGAGCTCCGAAGACTCCTGCGTCGTGCTGGTCTGCCGGTTGGGCACGATGTCCGTTGGCTCGGCGCAGGTGGCACTGTCTGGCCGGATCGAGCGTGGCGGCGACGAGCAAGTGGCGTCTTCATGGTCCTCGGCCTCCTGGTGACTGCATGCCCCCTCTTTCGGATCGGACTGTCGGACAGCGGTGACGCCCTGACCTACGGCGGGAGGATCGCAGGATTCACCGTCCTGGTTGCCGCCCTGGTGGAATTGATTGCGGCCGCGGCCGCTGTCGACTACTGGCGGAAGAGGCGATGGAGGTACTCGGGGGTGGCCGTTCTGGCGGGAGTCTTGATCGCTCTCCTCTGCAGCATTTCATTCCTCTTTTTGCAGATCGGCGAGAGTTTCACCGGCTACACCCTGATCGGGGCAGTCCTCGCGGTGTGGTCCTCGGTGGCCCTGTTCAGGCTCATCAAATGTCGGGCGTGGCAAGGGCTTCACAATCCTAAGAAGATCGCGATCGGGGTGGTCGTCTCCACCCTTCTCGCCGGTACCAACCTGGCATACACGCAACTCTATGTTCCCTACGTAATGCCCCCGGTGATACAGAGCGGGGCCGAGTTCAAGGAATCGATCCTGGCAAAGGGAGGGGCGCAGATGTACGTGACGGTCCACCTGTACGTGAAGAACGCCGGCCAGGTCCCCGTTTATATCCTCGACAGCATCTACTGGATCCACGGCGGTCCCGCGAGCCGCGTCTCCGATGTCAAGGCTGCCAGAGACGATCTGATCTACGACGGCGCGTTCGTCTCGCCGGTGGGTCGTGTGTTGAACCCGGGGGAGGAAGTCGCGCAGGATGCGGTGGTCGAGATCAACAACCCGCAGACACGCGATTATGAAGCGATCAAGGCTCAGACCGACGTGTATGTGATCAGGAAGGACAGAATGACGATGCCTTCTGATTATGAGCGTTCCAAGGTGGTGGGTGCGAGGATTAGCAGCGAGGCCGGGGGCGGGGATCCGCCTGATGCAGAATACAGATACCGATCCGAGATCTCGAACAGCAGTGAGATCCTCAACTTGACCCGCCGTCGGCAGCGCATATCAGTGTGGAGGGTGAACACTGGGGAGTGGCCTGCCATCGTGGTGGATGTCTCACCACCGGGTGACCGCATAGCCTTTGACCCCATAAGGCCCCTCAAGAACCAGAAGGTCATTGATCGGTACGGCCTCACGCGAGTCCGTGGCTCCACGGCGCAGATGCCCTATGCGGAGCTCCTGGAGAAGGCCCGCTCCCACTAGTCTTCTGAGTCTTTAGTTCTGTTCAGATGTGTAGGCTTGGTCTACGGCCCGGATGGGGCGGCCGAGGGGTGGGTGCGGCGTCGTTCCACGCCGCAGGCGTGGGCTTTGCGATGCCGCATCATCCTGGCCCGTGCCGAGGGCACCGCGAACAAGGACGGCGCTGCCCGTCTGGGATGGACGCCTCAGGCAGCCGGTCGGTGGCGGGCCCGTTTCGTGCAGTACCGGCTTGCCGTCCTGGGCGACATGCCTCGGTCCGGCGGACCCAGATTGGTGACGGACGAGCAGGTGGCCGCGGTGGTCACGAGGACGCCGGAGTCCACACCGAAGAACGCGACGCACGGTCGACGTGGTCGACGGCGAAGGAAATGGGCCTCTCCCGGTCCTCCCTCCCACGGATCTGGAGGGCATTCGGCCAGCAGCCGCACCGCTCGGAGACCTTCAAACTGTCGACCGATCCCTACTTCGTCGACAAGGTCCACGATGTCGTCGGCCTCTACCTCCACCCGCCCGAGCGGGCCCTGATGTTCTGCGTGGACGAGAAGTCCCGGATCCACCCCCTGGACCGGTCCTAGCCGGTGAGACGCTGAACATCCGTCCTGGCGCAAGGAGTGGGTGCCGATCTCCGCAGAGAGCGACGGCTTCTACGGGAAGTTCCTGAACACGCGCACCGGAGCCGTAGGATCCTGGACCGAGGGCTCACCCCCCGAAGACGGCGAATACCCGTCGTTGTCCGCCTTCTTCCAGGATGTAGCGGACCAGCTGGAAGGAGTTTCCCCAGGCGGCTGCAGGGGACCTGGCGGGGCTCGTCGGCTCGATCCTCGTCCGGAAGATGAGCCCGTACGCCTCTGGGCGCGTGCGAACGGCTACCTCGTTAGCGACCGCGGGCGTATCCCTGCAACCATCCGCGAGGCGTACGAAGAGTCCCTCTGAGCACAGGCTCTGGCCAAGCGGGCAATGATGCTCAGCTGCTGCTTCCCCGTGGTCACAGCCATTCCACAGCGGTCATTCCGGGGCTTGCACCGGGCTGATTTCAAAGGCCCCGCACAGCCGCAGGTGGGAGGGGATCTGCACGGCCTGGAAGCTGTTCGGCGGGTAGACCTTTACGTAGGTCGACATCGGCCGGCAACTGGGTACAACGGCCCGGCTATTGGTGCGGAAGGCGGCGGTCACGGTGTCGCCCGGGGGAATGGACACCGTGTTCACCGGCTCGCCGGTGCGGATCGCCGAGGTGCCGATCTGGTGATGCCGGACATCGACGACGCTGACGCCCGGGTATCCGCGCAACGTACACGTGTGGGTCGAGGTGTTGGTGAACAGGATCGGGTAGTAGAGCGACCCCGCGGCGCCCTCCGGCTCACCGAGGCGCAGGTTCAGGTCGGCCACATGGCAGGTGGGGGTACTTGGCAGGGCCGATGCCTGGGTGACGCCGACCGAGGTGCCGGCGGTTGCCAGGAGGGCTGCGGCAGCGATGGTCGTTGCCCGGGTCACGACGTGGCTCATGGCGCCAACTCCTCCATTGGTGAAGGGACTGCCCGCTTCCGGCGCGACGAAGGGGATGTGTCCAGCAGTCTGGTGGACGACCGACCGAGCGGTGAAATCCGCTGCTGCACACTGCGGGCCTGGTGGCATCATTCTACCGGTCCGGGGTCCTCGCGGCTTCTCCGGCGGGCTCCCGCCGGGCACCACGGCGATGCTTTGCAGAACAGGCACGTCGGTCACACGGACGCGGCATCGGGCACCGCACCGCCCGCAAGGGCATCGAGTCCTCTCAGTGGCTTGGCCGCCACCGCTGGACCATCGAACGCACCATGGCCTGGCTCGCCGGCTGCCGCCGTCCCCGCCGCCGCTACGAACGCAGAGCCGCGCACTACCTCGCTTTCACCATCACCGCCGCACCCTCATCTGGTAACCGCAGACTCCCCGGGCGAGATGACTTCTGAGGGGCTGTCCCGGCCTTGGTGTGGAGCCCGGGTGCCGGAAGAAGCTCGCTCGACTCATCATTCGGGACACGGTCCTGTTGACTCACTCATCGCAGTGACGAGGGTGGAGGAAATGTGGGCCAGGGCGGGGTCTGCAGCGATGAAGAACGTCTCGACTCCGGCCAGTTCGTGGTTCATGCGGGCCATCGGTATTTCGTAGTCCAGGTCGGGAACGCCGCGGATTCCGCGGATGACGACGTCGATTCCGCCTCGGCGGCAGTAGTCGACCAGCAGGCCGCCGGTGTGGGAGTCGACCCTGACGTTGCCCAGACCAGTTGCTGCCGCGCGCAGCCGGTCCAGCCGTTCGGTGAGGGGGAAGCGGCCGGTCTTGTTCGAATTGAACATCACGCAGACGACGACCTCGTCGAACAACAGGGCGGCGCGGCGGAGAACGTCCTGGTGCCCCTGAGTGACCGGGTCGAAGGATCCTGGGAAGAGGGCTCGCATGATCGAAAAGACTAACAAGCGGCCGACCCGGTGGTGAAGTGGCGGTTTGGCCGCCTGGCACCGGCACCTCACCTCGCAGCGTCGTCGGCGCCGGACTGCTCCAGGGGCCGGGCGTGCCTGCGCCTTGCGGTGCGCGGCACCAGACACCGCGGGCCCAACCGGGCCGCCCCGAAAGAGCCGACCTGGCCACCTCGGTCCACGAGTGAGCAGCGGCCCGGGACATTTGTACTGCCGGGGTCCGTACATGCGGATCTGCCGGGAGGGCCGCCCCGGCCCCTAGCGTGGTGATCATGACGCAGACGACGCAGACGACACTGACGAGCCGCACGACGCAGGCCACGAGGCCACCGAACAGCGAGTCCGCCGAGCCCGCCATCCGGTTCCGGCACGCCGCCAAGTCCTTCGGCCCCGTCCGCGCCGTCGGCGGCATCGACCTCGACATCCGGCGCGGCGAAACGGTCGCCCTGCTCGGCCGCAACGGCGCCGGCAAGTCCACCACCATCAGCCTGCTGCTCGGCCTGAACGAGCCCGACGCGGGCAGCGTGCGGCTCTTCGGCCAGGAGCCCGCGCAGGCCGTCCGGGCCGGCCGGGTGGGCGCCATGCTCCAGGAGGGGCGCGCCGTCCCGCGGATCACCGTCCGTGAGCTCATCGCCTTCGTGGCCCGGACCTACCCGGAGCCCATGCCCGTCGCCGAGGCGCTGGAACTCGCCGGGCTGACCGACCTGGCCGGCCGCCGCATCGACCGGCTCTCCGGGGGTCAGGCCCAGCGCGTCCGTTTCGCCGTCGCCCTCGCCGGCAACCCGGAGCTCATCGTGCTCGACGAGCCGACGGCCGCCCTCGACGTGGAGGCCCGCCGTGCGTTCTGGGAGTCCATGCGCGCCTTCGCCCGGCGCGGCAACACCGTCCTGTTCTCCACGCACTACCTTGAGGAGGCGGATGCCCACGCCGACCGGATCGTGGTCGTCGATGCCGGCCGGATCGTCGCCGACGGCACGGGGGAGCAGCTGCGCCGCGCCGCCGGCGGGTCGCTGGTCTCCGTCGACCTGGCCGGGCGTCCCACCGAGGGTCTCACGGACCTGCCGGGGGTGGTCTGCGTAGAGGTACGCGGAGACCGCGCGCGGCTGCGTACGGAGGACCCGGACGCGACGGTCGTCGCCCTCGCCGGGCTCGGCGCCGTCCGCGGGATCGAGGTCACGGCGCCCTCGCTCGACGACGCCTTCCTCGCCCTCACCGAGAACCACACCCACACCGCCGCCGGGAGCGCCCGATGATCACCGCCTACGTCGGCCTGGAAGTCCGCCGGACCCTGCGCGACACCTCCTTCGTCGTCTTCGGCATCGGCATGCCGGTGCTGATGTACCTGCTCTTCACCAACCTCGGCACCGACGCCGACGCCGGCGAGTGGAAGACGGCCTCCATGGTGGCCATGGCGGCCTACGGGGCTCTCGGCGCGGCCCTGTCGACCGGGAGCGGCGTCGCCGAGGACAAGGGCATCGGCTGGCTCCGCCAGCTGCGGGTCACCCCGATGACCCCGCGCCAGGTGGTGCTCGGCCGGGCCCTGACCGGTTCGGTGATCGTGCTGCCCGCCGTCCTCGCGGTGCTCGCGGCCGGCGCGTTCGTCAACGGTGTCCACTTGGCGGGCTGGGAGTGGGCCGCCGTGGCCCTCGTACTGTGGCTCGGCGCGCTCCCCTTCACCCTTCTCGGGATCGGCAACGGCTACCGGCTCACCGCCCAGACCACCGGCGTGGTCAACGTCGGGTGCAGCCTGGCGCTCTCCATCGTCGGCGGACTCTGGTTCCCGAGGGAGCTGTTCCCGGACTGGCTGCGCACCCTCTCCGGCTTCACCCCCACGCGCCGCTTCGCCGAGATCGGTGAGTCCCTCGCCGCCGGCGCCGCCCCCGCCCTGAGCGCGGTCGCCGTACTGGCCGCGTGGGCCCTGCTGTTCGGCTCGTACGCGGTGCTCTCGTACCGTCGTTCGGCGAGGACGGCATAGCGCATGGACCGGGCAACGGGAGCGAAGATGCACGACAAGCGGGGGACCGGGACCGGCGAGGACTGGAAGGGCGACTGGGCGGCCCGCAAGGCCGAATGGCTGGCGCGGCACAAGCGGCGCAAAGCGGGCGGCGAATCACCCGAGCGCGGCTGCGGCCCGATGGGCCCGAACAACCCCTTCGCGTTGCTGCCGTGGCTGCTGCTGGGCATGGGCGCCATCTCCAACGTCATCAAGGGGGAGACCCCCAACCCCTGGATCGGCGCCCTCGGCCTGCTCGTCTTCAACTCCCTCTACATCACCCTGGTGTTCCGCGCCTTCGACCGGCGGGCCCGGGAGGCCGCCAGCACCCGCTGGTGCCTCGTCGCCCTCGGTGCCGTCACCTGCGCCCTCGCCTTCGCCTACGGCGGCAACTGGCTGCTGTTCTTCCCGCTGTGGGGCCTGGCCACCGGCGCGGTGGTCCGGGGCCGGATGCTCGGCCCGGTGATGTTCGCCCTCACCGCCCTCGCCGCGGTGATCGCCGGCCGGGACGAAGGCTGGGACACCCTCGGCATCGCCTACGGGACGCTCCTGTCCGGCATGGTCACCGCCGCCATCCTCGCTCTGTCCGAGACCGTGAAGGAACTGCGCGAGACCCGGCAGGAACTGGCCCGGGCCGCCGTGGACCAGGAACGGCTGCGCTTCTCCCGCGATCTGCACGACCTGCTCGGCCACACCCTCTCGGTGATCGTGGTGAAGTCGGAGGCGGCCCGCCGGGTGGCTCCCCGGGACATGGACGCGGCGCTCGCCCAGGTCGCCGACATCGAGTCGGTCGGCCGCCAGGCGCTCATCGAGATCCGCGAGGCCGTCACCGGCTACCGTGAGGCCAGCCTCGCCACCGAGCTCGACCGGGCCCGCGGAGCACTGACCGCCGCGGGGATCGAGCCGGTCGTACGGCAGTCCGGGCCCCCGCTGCCCCCGCAGGCGGCGGCTCTGCTGGGCTGGGTGGTGCGCGAGGCCGCCACCAACGCCATCCGGCACAGTGACGCGACCACCTGCGAGATCGAGGTGAGGAGCTCCGCGGAACGGGTCCGCCTGGTGATCACCGACAACGGGAACGGCGTAGGCTCGACCCCGCCGGGCAGCGGACTGACCGGCCTGACCGAACGGCTCGCGGCGGCCGGTGGCACCCTGGTCGGCGGGCCGGCCCCGGGCCCGGGAGGCGGCTTCCGGGTCACTGCCGAACTCCCGGTGGAGCCAGCCGGACCGGAGGACCTGGCCGCACCGGTGCGCCCGGAGGACGAGGAGAATCGATGATCAAGGTCCTGCTCGCGGAGGACCAGGGCATGATGCGCGGCGCGCTGGCCCTGCTGCTCGGGCTGGAGGAGGACATCGAGGTCGTGGCACAGGTCGGTGCCGGGGACGAGATCGTGCCCGCCGCGATCGAGTCCCAGCCGGACGTGGCCCTGCTCGACATCGAACTCCCGGGCCGCAGCGGCCTGGACGCGGCCGCCGAGCTCCGCACGCGCTGCCCCGGCTGCCGGGTGCTGATCCTGACCACCTTCGGCCGCCCAGGCTACCTGCGCCGGGCGATGGAGGCGGGGGCCGCGGGCTTCCTGGTCAAGGACGGACCGGTGGAGGAACTGGCCGCAGCGGTACGCCGGGTGCTCGCCGGGGAGACCGTGATCGACCCCGCGCTCGCGGCCGCCGCGCTCAGTGCCGGCCCCAACCCGCTGACCGCGCGCGAGGCCGACGTACTGAACGCCGCGGTCGACGGGGCGACCGTGGCCGACATCGCGGCCCGGGTCCACCTGTCGGAGTCGACGGTACGGAACTACCTGTCCTCGGCCATCGGCAAGACGGGCACCCGCAACCGCATGGAGGCCGTCCGCGCGGCCCGCCGCCAGGGCTGGCTGTAGCCGCCGGTCCTGCGGGTCACACGTGGGTCACCGGCGAAGCCGGATCCGGAGACGGCTCGCCGGTCGCGTTCTACGCACGGGTTGTTCTTGCCCGGCAGCTGCCGCAGGACTGCCCACCGAGGGAGACGGTGTACCGGCACCCCACCGGGCGACACGACAACGGCACCGTGGCTTCGCCCCGCCAGGACGGCCCCGGCGTGGTCGTCCGGTAGAAGCGACTGGGGCGGGGTGGGAAACGCAGATGCTGCCGATACCCGCCGGATGGGAGCGCCGACGCCGTGGCTTCGTGTCCGGCGCCGGCAGCCGGCGCTCACCTACGCGGCAATGGCCCAGCGCATGAACCGCACTTCACCGCTTCCCTGCTGTCCTGTGCGGCCGACGGGAAGACCGTGCCCACTTGGTCGGTCGCGGGGGCTTTCACCCGCCTGTGCGAGGCGGACCCGGCCGATGGGCGACGCCTGTGGAAGGCTGCCCGCGCCGCCTCACACACCGCCGAAGGGCAGCACGGCGCCGAGCGTCACCGGGCCCGGTGACAGCCCTCAACGCGGCCCGCTCCCCCTACGGAGCGGGCCCGAACCACGTACGGCTTTGCCGGGCACGCCCGCGGCCTGACGTAGGGTGATCGGCGCGGCAGCACCGCACGACGAACAGCGCCAAGGAACGGACCACGACGATGAAGCTCGGCGAAGCACTGGCGGAGCGCGCGGAAGCGGCTCGCCGCGTCGAACAGCTGCGGGCCCGCATCGTGGCCAACGCCCGCCACCAAGAGGGCGAGACCCCCTCCGAGGACCCGACAGTGCTGCTCGCCGAGGCCGCCGAGACCCTCGACACTCTGGAAACCCTGATCCGGCGCATCAACCGGACCAACGCCGCCGTAGACATGGGCGCCGACGGCACCCTCACCGACGCCCTCGCCCGCCGCGACACCCTGCGCCTGCGCCACTCCGTGCTCACCTCCGCTGCCGACGCCGCCGCCGGCAGCGGGGAGCGGGGCCACGGCCGCCAGCTGCGTTCCGAGCTGATGGTGCTGCCCGCGCTGCCCGTCGCCGAGCTGCGTGCCCGCGCCGACGACACCGCCCGCGAGCTCCGCGAGATCGACGTACGCATCCAGCGCACCAACTGGGAGGCCGACCTCCTGGACTGAGACCGGCGATGTGGAGCAGGTAGTCGCTCCGGAGGCGTGCACAACCGAGGGCCGGCGGTTACCGGCCCGGCCGGCGCGCGGAGAGCAGCGCATCGGGTTCGACTCCCGAGACGACAGTGCAGCTCAGCAGCGTGACGAGTCACAGCGCATCGCGCACATCTCATCACCACGTGCAGATCCGGGCCGTGACGAGGGCGGGTTCGGGGCATCCACATCGCAGGACGGCGCCCGGTCCGGGAGTTCCCACTCCGGGGCCGGGCGCCGCGTCACGCGCGGGCAGCGCGAGCCACCTGCTCGCAGGGTGGCGCGACGCCTTACGGGTCGGCCAGTGCTGCGACCGCGAACCCTTGCCGGGTCGCCCGTTGTCCAGGTCGGAGTGACGACTACGACCAGCCGGAAAGGGCTGCGCCCGGCCCCGGTTCTGGCTGCTGCGCAACCGTTCGGAGAACGACATCTCGCCCGGCGGCGCGGGGATGACCCTGTCCGAGCTGCGGGAGGCCATGGCCTCCCGCATCCGGCCCGAGGACGATCTGGCGGCGGAGGCCGAGGTGCTCCTGAACGCGGATGGCTGACCCGGGATGCCGAGGCCCGGCTGTGGCATCGCCGCAGCGGGCCGGCTCGCGCGCCTCAAGGAGGCCTGGCGGGAGCACGAACCCGACGCGCCGGTCATCCCCGCATGGTGACCAGATCGGCTGACCAGGTCTCCATTCGTACGTGGACGTCCAGGCGGCCTGAATGTGACGTCAGAACGAACGGATGCCTCCGGTGTGCCGGCGCTGCCGAGATCGCGCTGCAGTGCCGAGCCGGTCCCGGGCATCCTGTTGGTCTCGCGGTATCTATTGCTCAGCAGGGCCTGCGCCCCGCCCAGACGGCCGACGCCCACTGAGGAAGGACCTCGTCAAGGCCGAAGGTGACAACGACCGGGGAAGTTCTCCGTATCGGGCTCGCACGGGTCGCAGGGCGGGCATCGATACGGTTAGCGGTCACAGACCTGCGCGCACTCCGCGCCCGGCTCGTACCCAACGGAAACGGACGCACTGTGAGCCTTCGCCAGATCGACCCGAAGCAGCGCGGCTTCCTGATCGTGAACTCCCACCCGCACGGGGCCGCCGAGACCGTGCACCGGATGTGGGAGCAGATCCCTGCCCGCACCGACGGCAGCAGCCCGGTCGTACTCCTTCTCGGTCACAGCGCAGGGTACGGGCTCGCCACGCTGCTGACCGGGCTGCGCCGGCACGGCATCCGGGGCGTGGGTGTCGCCTTCGAAGGCGCGGAGACCGAGCGGCGCACGGCCACCGCCGGCTGGTACCGCACCGTCGCCGCCGATGCCCTCGCGCGGGAGGCCGGCAGCGACTTCGTGTTCGTCAACGCGGACGCGTTCTCCGCGGCGGGCAAGGAGCAGGTGCTGGCTCTGGTGGAGGAGCGGTACGGCAAGGTCGACTACCTCATCTACAGCCTGGCGGCCCCACGCCGCACCGACCCGGCGACCGGCACCGTCTACCACTCGGTGATCAAACCTCTCGGCGCGCCCTACGAGGCCCCGGCGCTGGACTTCTCCGGTGACACTCCCAAGGTCGCTCACGTCTCCCTCCAACCGGCCGGCGACGAGGAGCGGCACGCGACCGAGCAGGTCATGGGCGGCGCGGACTGGCAGCTGTGGGTGCAGGCCCTGTCCGCACGCGGCCTGGTGGGCGACGGGTTCACCACCGTGGCGCTGACCTACATCGGCTCCGAACTGACGGCGCCGATCTACCGCCAGGGCACCATCGGCGCCGCCAAGGAACATTTGGAGCGTACCGCCGGACACCTGAACGCCGAACTGGGTGACACCGGCCGGGCGTTCACCGCGGTCGCGGGCGCGGCCGTCACCCAAGCGTCCAGCGCCATCCCGTCCATCGCCCTCTACACGACGTTCCTGCGCACCGTCCTCGGCGACGGATTCCGCACGACGGCCGAGCAGGCCGGTGACCTGTGGGAGCAGCTCACCGGGGCGACACCGCTGCTCCTCGACGAGCAGGGCCGCATCCGGCTGGACGGCTGGGAACTCGACGACGAGGTCCAGGAGCAGGTGCGGCACCTGTGGGCAGACCCGGAGAGCGGACTGGAACGCGCGAGGGACGGCGCGGACTGGTTCATGGGGCAGATCCGCGAGTTGTACGGGTGGGGCGTCGACGGTATCGACTACGGGCAGCCCGTAGAGACGACGGTGGGGTGGCCGGCTGCGAGTGCCGGCGCATGAGATGAGTCGGGGAGCCGAGCACCGGGTGCTCCGGCGATACCGCGCACACCCCGCCGGACTCGGCCCTAGCTGCGCATGCGGCGGCAGCCTTACCCGGTGCTGCCTCGTGGAGGGGGCGCGGTTCGGCCCACTGCGCTCGCCGCCGGCTCCGTGTCATGGAGTGTCGGCGTGGAGCACTAAGGTTGCGGTCTTCTGAAGCAGCGGCGGAAGGGCACTTCTGTGAGCAGTGGCGCATCGCGTCCGACGGTCGGCGCCGTCGTCCTGACGATGAACGACCGCCCCGAGGACTTCCCCCGGGCGATGGCCTCCCTCCTCGCGCAGGAGGGCATCGAGCTGGACGTCGTCGTGGTCGGCAACGGCTGCGTCCCCGGACAGGTACCCGCAGGTGTCCGCACCATCGACCTTGCGCGGAACGTCGGCATCCCCGCGGGTCGCAACATCGGCGCTGCCGAGGTCAAGGGCGACTACCTGTTCTTCTTCGACAATGACGCACAGCTCCCCGCCGCCGACACGCTCGCGCGCCTCGTCGCAGAGTTCCCCCGCGACCCTCAGCTCGCCTACGTCCAGCCGCGCATCTGCGACCCCGTCACCGGCGTGACCCTGCGGCGCTGGGTACCGCGCCTTCGCGCCTCCGACCCGACCCGCTCCGGCGTCGTCACCGTCATGGCCGAAGGCGTCGTCGTGGTCCGTCGCGACGCCTACGACCGCGCCGGCGGCTGGCCTGGGCGCTTCTTCCTCTTCCACGAGGGAGTGGAGCTGGCCTGGAGGCTCTGGGACCTCGGCTGCCACGGTCGGTACGCGCCCGATGTCGTCGTCCACCATCCTGCGACCGATCCGGCCCGGCATGACACGTTCTACCGGCTCAACGCCCGCAACCGCGTCTGGGTCGCCCTGCGCAACCTCCCCCGTCCCCTCATCCCGCTCAACCTCGCCACGTGGGCCTTGATCACCGTGTGGCGCACGCGCGACCGGGAGGCGCTGCGCGTCACCCTCGCCGGATTCCGCGAAGGCTTCGCCGGGGGGCAGGGCCCCCGACGCCCCATGTCCTGGAAGACGGTAGCCCGACTCACATGTGCGGGCCGGCCGCCGAGCTTCTGACGGACGGGACCGGCAATGGTCACGGGAAAGGCACTCGATGAGGCCTGTGGCGCAGGCCCGTGAATCGTCGGGTTGCCCGGTTCGACGCGATACCGCCGTCGAACCGGGCAGGCACAGCTGCCGGACCGTTGTCGACTTGCAGCCGAAACCCCAGCAGGGTTGTTGCGGCTGCGGGCCGCCCCTAGAAGGGTTCAGCGGCCCGCAGGAGCCCCTGGGGAAGGTAGGGGGATTCGACGCGGATGGCCCAGCCACGGCGGCGGGCGTGGCAGGCCAGAGCGAGGACGTCGAGGTTGACGGAAGCATCCGGATCGTCTGCGCGGTCGGCGACCTGGTAGTAGTCGCGGTGGGCTTCGAGCGCGTCGGCCAGGGCCAGGTTGAAGCTCTCCTCGTCGCCCTCCACGAGCTGCGACAGCAGCACGGCCGGCGGCATGGCGAAGCCCCAGTCCTTTGCCTTCTCGGCCTGCTGCAAGGCCCGCTGCGCAGCCGGTTCGGGATCGGTGCCCTTCAGGTAGGCGTGCAGGGCTTCGCGGTACGCGGCGAAGGCGGAGCCGTCCGGGCAGGCGAAGGTGGGGCCGGTGAGGACCAGGGGGGCGAGGTCCTCGGGTACGCCGGTGATGAGGGCGAGGGCAGTGGCCTTCTGCCAGTTGCCGGCTCCGGCCTGCGCGTCCCGCTGGGCCGGGTAGCGCAGGGTGCGGCCGTCGATGGTCACCTCAACCTCGGTGCCCGGCTCCGCCAGTGCGATGCGGAACAGGGCCGCCCCCATCTGGGAGGCCGGCCGGAGGTTCGCGAGCTGGGCGTCCGTGACATCGCCGGCGTTCCCCGCGCGCCACTTGAAGAGGCGCTCCTGGTCGCTCATGACGCTGTCGAGCCGCCGGACAGCGAGGGTTTCTCCGTCGACGGGGGTGAACGCCTCCCGGGCGTGTTCCTCGTAGACGGCCTCGGTTCGCGGGGCCACCGTCCAGTGGACGGCCGGCCGCTCCACCACCAGCGGGCCTGCGGCGAGCGCGGCCACCGCGTCCGGCCGCCGGTCCCGGCCGAACCCCGCGACCCGCGGGCCCCGGCTCTCGAAGCCTGTGATCAGCGCGTGCGGGAGGTAGTCGGTGCGGACGGCGGGCGCCCAGCCCAAGGTCCGGTACGCGAGCGCGGCGAGGGCCATGGGGACAAGCGGGAGAAGGGTGCGTGGGGAGGCCGCGGGGCCGTGCAGGGTGGCGTGCCTGCCCAGAAGGTCGGCCAGCGCGGCATCGAAGGCCTCCCGGTCCCCGGCGGCCAGGGCGCGCAGCGTGTGCAGCGCTACGCTGTCCGGCCGGTCCGGGAAGGGCTCGCCCGTCTCCCCGGCCCGGATGCGGATGCGGTCCCATGCCGCGTCAATGGCGGCGAGCTTGGCCTGCGCGCTCGGCGGGTACTCCTCGTCGTCGCCGGTGTCGTCCAGGACCACGGCCATCAAGCCGGTGGCGAGCTCGCCGGCAGGCGTTCCCTGCGCCCGCGCGGCGAACTTGTCGCGGGCGAAGTGGAAGGCCTCACCGTGCCACGTTGCTCTGTCCCTGAGGACCGCCAGGCAGAGCGCGTCGATCCACTCCCCGGGCGTGACGCTCTCCTCGGGGGCATCCTCGCCCGGGTCGTAACTCATGCCGAAGTTCACGTAGTCCAGGAAGACCTGGAAGCTGCAGTGCGGGTGGTACGCCGCGTAGGCGACCGCGCCGGCCGCGGCCTCGGAGGCGTCCTTGAGGGCAGCCTTGGCCTCCGAGGTGTCGAGGTCAGGTGTCTCGACGGAGAGGGCGCCGAGGTAGTCGAGGAACTCGTCGGCGATCGACTGCCATTCGTAGGTGGCCATCCGGCCGGCCCGCGACATGGAACGCACCTGACCCCCGATGCGGTTCGTGAAGTCCTCGCGTGCTGCCGACACGACGGGACCGGCCACCTGGTGACGCTCTATTCGCACTGCCCTGCTCCTTGATCGAATCTCTGCGGACAGCCTAGGCGGGGGATCTGACAGGGCCGGCTCCTGCCGGGCACGGGGATCCGGCCGGCCCGCGCCGACCGCGGGTGTGGGACGGGGTACGGGAGGGTAGGGAGGCGAACGGGCTTCCACCCGGAGGCCGGGACGATCCTCGGATCGTCGGATGGGCTGTACAAGGGAACGATCATGGCGCGTGGCACGGTGAAGTGGTTCAACTCCGAAAAGGGTTTCGGGTTCATCGCTCAGGACGGAGGCGGCCCGGACGTCTTCGCCCACTACTCCAACATCGCCGGGAACGGCTACCGGGAGCTGCAAGAGGGCGAGACCGTGACTTTTGACGTCACCCAGGGGCAGAAGGGCCCGCAGGCGGAGAACATCGTCCGCGCCGCCTGACCCTTCCGGGCGGAAGTCGCTGTGCAGGGCGCCCGCCGTCCCAGGCGGGCGCTCCGTTGTGCTGGCTGCCCGGCGTCACGGTTCACCGGAGCATCCCCATGCCTCCTCCGCCCTGTGGTGCTTCGCGCGCCCGGGGTCATTGCCCGGCCACCACGGTCGGGGGCGTAACGAGGTGCTGGCGAAGAATTCCGTGATCAGCGGCAACCTTTCCGCAGGCGGCGGCAACTGAGGGGGGAACAGTGCACCTCACCCCTAGGAGCGACCGCGCATGTCCCCCGCTTCTACCCGCCGCCGCGCCGCCGGTCGTCAAAGGGCCGCCCTCTTCACGGCGGCCATTGTGGCCGCCGCCCGTCCCGGCACCCGGACCGCCGAGCACGTCGATGCCGGCCCCGGCCCCGGCGCCGGTGGGGGAGGGAACCACCCCCGGCTGACAGCGTCCCGGGCGACCACCCACACCGCCCGCGCCTACCTGGCCGGGACCGATGGCGGGAAACCGGCGCTCTGATGGGGACGACCACGCAGAACCGCCCCCGGCCGGCCGAGGCCGCCGAACGACCGCCGAACGGGCTGCTACGCTCCCGCACCGGCCCGGAAACGCCCCCCGTCGCACCGAGAGGCCGCACCGAGGCCATGACCACCGATGAGGCGTCCGATGACTTCCACGACTTCTTCGAACGCCACCACGCCCAGCTCTCCCGCCTCGCCTACCTGCTGACCGGCGAGGCGGACGCCGCCGACGACCTCGCCGCCGACGCGATGGTCGCGCTCTGGCACCGCTGGGACCGGGTCCGCCGCGCCGACTCCCCGGCCGCCTACGCCCGCGGGGTCGTCGCCAACCTCGCCCGCAGCCGGATCCGGAGCATCGTGCGCGAGAGACGGCGCGTACTACTGTTCTGGTCGCACCGCCCGGAGGGTACGGACGGGCCGGACGTGGCCGCCGTCATGGACGTCCGAGCCGCACTGGACCGGCTGCCGTTCCGCAAGCGCGCCTGCGTCGTCCTGCGATACGCGTTCGACCTGTCGGAGAAGGAAACCGCGCAAGTGCTCGGCATATCAGTGGGTACGGTGAAGAGCCAGACCTCCAAGGGAACGGCGGAACTGCAGCGGCTGCTCGGTGCCGGGGCCGCAGGCGAACTGGTGGGGAGCAGGAACCGATGACGGACGAACTTCGCCACCTGCTGCGCCAGAGCGCCGAAGCCCACCGGCCCGACCGGGCCCGCATGCTGGCCCGGGTGGAGCGCGGCACGGCCCGTCCGCAGCGACCCGGCCGCCTGCCCCACCGCGAGCGTGGCGGGGCCCTGTCCTGGCCGAAGGTCGTCCTCGCGACCCTCGCCACCACCGGCGCTCTGGCGGTGGGCGGCTTCGCGGTGGTAGCCGTCGTCCGCGCCCCCGATCCGACGCAGACCTCGATCGCCACCGACTCAGGCACCCCCGCCCCCGCACCGCCCTCCCCGGCCGGGACGCCCTCCGCCGCGCCGCCGTCCTCCCCTGCCGAGCCCGAGCCCAGCCGGACCCCCACAGGGCCCGCCACCGGCGGCCCGTCCGGTTCCGGTTCGGCGTCGACCGGCCCACGCCCGACGCCACCCACAGCCGGCGCCCGCACCTCTGACGGTCCGCTGTGGGCCGACGGCTCCGTCGACCCCCACAGCAACGCCTACTGGGCGCAGAGCAACGTCACCCTCAAGACGCGCAGCGCGCTTTCGGCGCTCACGGTCGAACTGCGGATCGCCCTGGGAGGAGGGGTGAAGACCACCGGCAGCTGGCTGACCCGCCCCGCCGCCGACTTCGACGTCTCCGTCCGCGAGGAGGGCCGCTTCCTCGTCTACCGGTGGACCCTCAAGCCCGGGAAGACGGTCCCGGCCGGCCGGCACGTCTTCGCCGGTCAGTACGACCACGCCACCGGCGGACGCGACGCCAAGGACGACAGCTACCGCGCCGAGGCCACCACCCTTGCCGGCAAGGCCGCGGTATGGGGTGATTTCGCCCGGACCGACCCGGGAGGCGAGTAGGACCGAACGCCGCTGCTCGCGGCCGGCCCCGGCCCCCATCCCGGGCGCCACCGCGCATCACCGCTGACCGCGGCCGGGTCAGTTCGGAGTCGGACCCCAGGAGGGGACGGGGGTCCAGTCGCCCAGCCATCCGCCGACCTCCTGGCCGGCGGCCTGGATGTCGTGCAGTTGCGGGCGGTTGCTGCTCGCCGGGCCCGCGCCCGGGCCGGTGTTCCCGTACTCCGCGAAGCGGTCGTCCTTCCAGGAGAAGCCGCCCATGTCGGACCACGGAGCGGAGCCGATGCCGCTGCCGAGCGTGGAGTCGCGCACGATGGTCTGCGGGTCGAGCGCCGCGTCGCCGCCTGCGTGCCACGGTCGGCCGAGAGCGAAACTCCCGGCAGCCACATCACCGGCGAACGTGCTCTTGGTGATCAGGAATCCCTTGCGGCCGGCAGGGGTGCTGGGCGCCGTGACGCAGCCTCCCGAGGTTCCGTCCCAGCGCTTATTGAGAGTGATCACCGAATGGTCCATCACGGCAGAGGCGCTGCCGAAGATGAAGTCGACGGTACCGGCTACGTAGGAGTTCGTGACGTAGACCCGGCCGGGCTTCGTACGGGCGGCGGTGTCCAGCTCAAGGGTGTCCTGGTCGCCCGTGATGATCACGCCGTCGAGGAGGACCTTGTCCGCGGCGGTGCGCAGTGCGACGGCCTGTGCGCTGACATTGCGGTTGGACTTTTCGTCGAAGTCGTTGGAGACGGTGAGGTCGTGGGCCTGGAAGTCGTCGGCTTCGACCGCGACCGTGGCGCTGCCGGAGGTGCCGTAGGTTCCGGAGCCGCCCGGTTTCGGGGTCCCGGAGGCGTTGCCGTAGACGATGACCGTGTCCTTGCGGCTGCCGCCGGTCCCCTGGAGGGTGACGTGCGGTTTGTCCGACGGGATCCTGACCGTTTCGCGGTAGGTGCCGGGCTTGAGGGAAATGACGACCCGTGAGGCGTTGTTCGCCGGTACGGCGTCGACGGCGGCCTGGACGGTCTTGTACCGGCCGGAGCCGTCCTTGGCCACGGTGAGGGTGGTCGTGGCCGGAGCGGCAGCGGCCACCGTGCCGATGGCCGGCCGGGGGCCGGCACCGGACTTCACCTTCGCGGGGACCTCGGTGGCCGGGTCGAGGGTGTAGCGGTAGTACGTATGGGGGTCGAAGGCGGTGCCGCCGCTCTCGTTCCGGCCGGTGGTGTTCACGAAGACGTTGCCGCGTTGGACGAGGGCGGCCGTGCTGTCCTTGGTGACCGGGTTGCCGAACCCGTCGAAGTAGCTGTTCTCCAGCACCATCTTCGTCCGGCCGCGGGCGTAGTTGCCGTAGGAGGAGCTGATGGACGAGTCCGGGTCGTCCTGCAGGAAGTTGTTGTACAGGTGGGCGTGCGCCGCATTGTCGGTGGACGGATTGCGCTGCTCGGTCTCGTGGAACCAGTTGTGGTGGATCGTGATGTCGGCGGTGACGCGGTCGGTCCAGCCGATGCCGAAGGCTTTGTTGTCGTTCTTCAGCCGGTTCCAGGACACCGTCAGGTACGTGGTGTCCTTGCGGCTGTCGATCAGTCCGTCCGCCATGTTCCGCAGATCGTCGTGGTCGATCCACACGTGGTGGGCGCCGTCCATCTGGATGGCGTCCCAGTCGTGGTCCTTGTCGTTCCACGTGCCGGCGTACGAATCACGGATCGTCAGGTTCCTGATGATCACGTTGTGTACGCCCTGTCCGAGGTAGAACCCTCCGCCGACGATCTGCCCCGAGGTGCCTGCGCCCACGATGGTCTTGTTCGAGGCGACCTTGATCTCCCTGCCCTTGGGGGTCATGGTGATCGTCGCGGCCACGACGATGACGTACGGCTTCGAGGCGGTCGCGTACTTCTCCAGGTCCACGAGGGACTTCACGGTGACGAGCGCACCGTCCCGGCCGCCGTAGGTGCCGTGTTGCCCCAGTGCGTCGACTGAGGCGAAGCCGTCCGCACTCTCACGGGCCCATGCCGGGGCGGTGGTGGCCGCCGCGGCCGTCGGTCGGGCTTCCTCCCCGAACGCCCCGCCATACGCGACGCCCACAGCGGCGGCCGTTGCCAACGGGATGCCGAGTGCAAGGCCGAGTCCGTGCCTGCGGTGCCGTGCCTTGTGCTGAGTGGTTTCCATTGCTCACTGTCCTGGGAGGGATCGCTGGTGGAGGTACGCCGTCCAGTCGCCACCGCCGGCAAAAAGGTTGCCGCGTGCCCGGGCGTGCGCACGACCTGCGGTCTCATCAACGACGCCCCCGGCTGCGTCCGGCTCCTCCACCCCGGCGTCCGCCATGACCACCACGGCAGCAGAGCCAGCGCCCGTGGACACCCCGCAGCTCCCGGGATCGTCCCCCACGAAGTCGACGGGGTCCCGCGCCGGGGGCGAGTGGCGGCAACCTAAGCGGTAGCGGCGGCAACTGAAGGACCGACAGTCCGACTCACCGAAGGAACGACATCACGTGTCCGCTTCATCGCACCGCCGCTCGCCCGCCCGCAAACGTCTGGCCCTGGTCGGCGCCGCCTCCCTCGTGGCCGCCGGTCTCGCGGCCGTGCCGCTGACCGTGCGCGCGGGCGCCGCCACGGTCGACCTCGCGCACGCGGTGCTGCCCGCCAATGACGGATGGGCTGCCGCCGGCTCGGGCACCACTGGCGGACGCGCCGCCGACGCGGCGCACACATCCGCCGTCTCGACCCGCGCCGAGCTGGCCAGAGCCCTCAAGGCCGGCCCTGAGAGCACCCCGAAGATCATCCAGATCAAGGGGGCGATCAACATGAACACCGACGATTCCGGCGAGCCCCTCGACTGCGCCGACTACGCAGCCGGCACGGGCTACTCGCTGAACTCGTACCTCAAGGCCTACGATCCGGCCACTTGGGGGCGCTCCAAGCTGCCCTCCGGCGCACAGGAGTCGGCGCGTGCCGCCGCACAAGCGCGGCAAGCCGCGCGCGTCGTCCTGAGGGTTCCCTCCAAGACCACGATCGTCGGCGTGCCCGGCTCCGGCGCGGCGATCGTCGGCGGCAGCCTCCAGGTGAGTAACGCGGACAACGTCATCATCCGCAATCTCACCTTCAGTGACACCCGTGACTGCTTTCCCCAGTGGGATCCGACGGACGGTTCCACGGGCAACTGGAACTCCCAGTACGACGCGGTCTCAGTGCGCCGCTCCACCCACGTCTGGGCCGACCACAACACGTTCGGCGACGGCCCGCACTACGACGGGTCGAACCCGTCCTACTTCGGCCGCGAGTACCAGGTCCACGACGGAGCCCTGGACATCACCAACGCCTCCGACCTCGTGACCGTCGAGTACAACCGGTTCACCAACCATGACAAGACCATGCTCATCGGCAGCAGTGACAAGGACACCAAACTGCGGGTGACCCTCCATCACAACGTCTTCCAGGGGATCGTCCAGCGCGCCCCGCTCGCCCGGGTCGGGCAGGTCCACCTGTACGACAACTACTACGACACGGAGCCGGTGAACGGCTACGCCCACAGTTACAGCATCAACTCGCGGGCCGGCGCCCAGGTCGTCGCCCAGAACAATTACTGGCATCTTTCCGGCGGCCGGAAGTCCTCGCAACTGCTCAGCGGAGACGGCACCGGTGCGGTGGCGGGCAGCGGCAACCTGGTCAACGGCACCCTGACCGACCTCGTCGGCGCGTACAACGCAGAGCACTCCGGCAAGAAGATCACAACGGCCGTGAACTGGACGCCGAAGCTGAACGCGGGCCTGGAACCGGCGAGCGGTCTGCCCGCCAAGCTCACCAAGACGGCCGGCGCGGGCGTACTGACCGCGAAGGGCGGCACCGCGACCGCCGGATAGCGGCGTGTCGGTCGCTCGCTCCGCGGACAAGGGCGACTGGGTGCCAACGGCACCGCCGGGCAGGTACGGGACTCCGACGGCGGCGCAAACCGGCAGTGGAGCTCCGAGCAGAGCAGACCCGCGCCGCAGCGCGGGCTGCCCCGCTGCTCATCACCGGATCACTCGGCAAGGTGTTCCATCCGTGCACCTTCCCGGAGCCGGTTCCTCCTGGAAGGCCTGGCCGAGGGGGCGACTGGTCCTGCCCCGCCCCGACCGCCGGCCCCGCTCCCGCGCACCGTCCGCTCCACCAACCCTGCAGCGGAGCCGGCCGGTCGCGGTCGATGTGCCCTCGCGCCATAGTCGTGGTCGTACCCGGTCACTTGTGGGCGTATTCCGGTCAACCTCCGGGAGGGCGCGTGACTGCATGGTCGGATGTGGGCAGCGGTGGTATTCGGCGAGTGCGAGGCGCGAGATGACGACGACGACCGAGGAACCCTTCCGCGCCCTTCTGGAGGCGGCGCCCGACGCGATGGTGATCGTGGACGACGCGGGTGTGATCCGCCTGGTGAACGCGCAGACGGAAGCCCTGTTCGGCTATCCCCGAGAGGAACTGCTGGGCCGGTCCATCGACGTCCTGGTGCCCGAGCGGTTCCGGGGGCAACATCCACGACATCGGCTCGGTTACGCGGCCAGTCGCCAGGTACGGCCCATGGGGGCGGGACTGGAGCTGTACGGACTGCGCCGGGACGGCCGTGAGTTCCCCGTGGAAATCAGCCTCAGCCCGTTGCAGACCGCTGACGGCCTGCTCATTTCGGCAGCCGTGCGTGACGTGAGCGAGCGCAGGGCAGCCGACGAACGGTTCCGGGCCCTCCTCGAGGCGGCGCCGGACGCGATGGTGATCGTCGATGACCGCGGGACGATCCAGCTCGTCAACGCCCAGACCGAGGCGCTCTTCGGCCACACCAGGGCGGACCTCCTGGGGCGGCCCGTCGAGGTGCTCGTACCGGAAAGGTTCCGGGGGCACCATTCCGACTTCCGGCAGGGCTACTTCATCAATCGCAGGGTCAGACCGATGGGCGCCGGTCTGGAACTGCACGGCCTCTGCCGCGACGGGCGTGAGTTCCCCGTCGAGATCAGCCTCAGCCCCCTGGAGACCCCGAACGGAACCCTGGTCTCGGCCGCCATCCGCGACGTCAGTGAGCGCAAGGCGGCCGAGGAGAAGCTCGCCGAACTCTACGAAGAACAGCGCCATGTGGCGCTCACCCTGCAGCGCAGCCTCATGGGCTCGCCCGCGCAGGTGCCGGGCATGCCGACGGCGAGCCGGTACTTCCCGGCCCGGCAGGGCGCGGGCGTCGGGGGTGACTGGTTCGACCTCATCCCCCTGGGCGGCGGCCGGGTAGGCGTCATGATCGGCGATGTGATGGGGCGCGGGCTGGAGGCCGCGGCCGTCATGGGCCAGCTCCGTTCCGCGTCACACGCACTGGCAAAAACCGGAATGCCACCCTGGCAACTGATGCGCGCCCTCGACGCGGTGGTCAGCGAACTGCCGGACCAGTTCGTGACCTGCTGCTACCTGGTGGTCGACGCGGACGCCGCCGAACTGACCGTGTGCTCGGCCGGACACCTGCCGGTGCTGCTGGCCGCACCGGACGGCAACGTGAGCCGGCTCGCCGTGGACGTCAGCGTGCCGCTCGGCGTCGGCGAGGTCCCGCACCACGAGAGCCGCCACACCGTGGAACCGGGCTCGGTGCTCGCCCTCTACACCGACGGGCTGGTGGAGACACCGGGAAGCGACATCGAGGTCCAACTCGATGCTCTCGCCGCGGCATTCGAGAAGGCGTACAGGAAGGCCGACGGCCTCGAAACGGTCGCCGACTCCCTCCTCGAGGAGATGCTGCCGGACGCGGACGAGAACGCGGATGACGTCACCCTGCTCCTCGTACGCGTCCCGGACTCCCCGGTGACCTCACGAACCGTGGTGCTCCCCGCCCAGCCGAACAGCGTCGGCGAAGGCCGCCGCTTCCTGCGCTCCACCCTCGCCTCCTGGGGCAGCGCCGACGACCAGCTGTGCGATATCGCGTGCCTGCTCGCCTCCGAACTCCTCTCCAACGCGGTGAACCACAGCTGTGGCCCGGTCCGCCTCAGACTGCGCCAAGCAGGCCGTGAACTGAGCGTTGAGGTCTGCGACGGCAGCCCCGTACTGCCCCAGGCGCGGTTCGCGTCCCTCGACGCGGAATCCGGCCGGGGCCTGCTCCTCGTCGACTCCCTGGCCGAGGCCTGGGGCACGTTGCCGACGGCCGAGGGGAAGGCCGTCTGGTTCTCCCTGCCGTTCCCCACCCCGCGTCGGTAGACGTGAGGTGGCGAAACGCCAGGTGGTCCGATTCGGGGCACGGCCTGCCGAAGTCGACGGCGGTGACCTGCCGATGCGTCACCGCCGTCGACTTCGGGGTCCGGAACCGTCTGCTAATCGGGGAAGGAGAAGTAGAGCGCGTCGCCGTAGAAGGACGCGAAGTGTTCCTGCCAATCGGCGCGGACCGAGGCGAGCCAGTCGTCGTTCTGACCGGCGATCGCCGCCTCGGCGTGGGCGACGGCGGCGGGGATGTCGGCGGAGACCAGGCGCTGAACGCCCGCCACCGGATCCTCGTCCGTGATGGAGACCATCTCCCCGGTCTCCAGGATGAAGTACCTCGCCCGTTGCCTCTCCAGGTGGGCGGTGGTCTTGTCCACGCACTTGGCGAAGTCGTCGTCCTCGAGCCCCTGTCCGACCGCTTTCAGGAGGTCGCGGAGCAAGGCGGCACCTCTGTCGTAGTCCGCGGCGATACCGATCCGCGGATTCCAGATCATGGAGGGGACGATCGTCGCGTCATACCCGGCCATGAGCTTGTGGGCGAGCGGGATCGCCCAGTTGTGTTCGGATATGCACCGGATCGCCTTGGGGTTCTCGTCCTCCGTCGGCAGCGAATCGGCAGAGTAGAGATAAGAACGGTTTGCCATGGCGGCGACCCTAACACCGCGGCCGTACCGGGCCCCGTGTCCCGGCCGGCCGGCCCCGATGCCTCCGCTCGGGGATCCGGCGGCGTGCATGACGCGCGACGCCCAGCCAACTGGGATGAGGGGTTTCATCGTGCCCGCACGCACCCGCTTGTTAACGTGGTTGCGTGACGACTTGTGCGGAATGCGGCTTCGCGTACGACCTGGCGCTGGTTCCCTCGATGTCGGCGCTCGTCAGGACGACTGCGGATGCGTACGCGGACCTGCTGCGAGCCGAGCCGCGGGCGCTGTTGCGGCGCTCGGCCCCGCACGTGTGGACGCCTCTTGAGTACGCCTGCCATATGCGCGATGTGCTGCTCGTCCAGCGGGAACGAGTACTGGCGGCTCGACGTTGTGATACGCCGGTTGCCGAGCCCATGGGACGCGACGAGCGGGTCGAGTACGACGGATACGCCCACCAAGAGCCCGTCGATGTCGCCCGACAACTCCACGACGCGGCCCTGCTGTTCGCGAACGTCCTCGACCGGCTCGCGCCCGCCGATTGGGAGCGCGCACTGATCTACACCTATCCCGAGCGGAAGGAGCGGTCTCTGCGCTGGGTCGCCGTACACACTCTGCACGAGCTGCGCCACCACCTGCTGGACATTCATCGTCAGCTGGAACAGCGTGGCTCGGAGGGGTGAGGTTCCGCCGGTGCCTCATCCCTCGGGTAACGCCTGCCCCAAACGAAACAGCCTTTTGACTACACGATTAGACGGAAAGTAATCAGTAGGGGTTGCATTGGTGCAAGGCCCCTATGACTTCGACATGCTGCGCTGTCATATTCGTGCCAGGTTGCCCCGCTCATCTCGTTGCACCCGTCCAGGGGAAGGCAGAACATGGGCAAATTCAGGTACGGAACCGCGTCGTCGGCCATCGTGCTGGCGGTCTTGGGATCGCTCGCGGCCGCGGGGGGAACGGCTCACGCGGAAGCGGGTCAGGACACCATCAGCATGCTGAAACAGGAGAAGACCCAGTGGTGCTGGGTCGCCTCCGGGCTGACCATTGCCAAGTTCCAGGGCTTCGGCTCCACACAGACGGACTTCTGCAACCGGGCCCAGCCCTACTACGGCTGCAACAACCAGCCCGCCACGCTCGACGACATGGCCAGGGGCTGGAGCAGCCTCGGCATGGCCCACACCGGCTCGGGCCTGAGCAGCGCGGCCACGTTCAACCAGGTGTACACCGACGTCAAAGCGGCCCGGCCGATCGGTGCCCGCATCGGGTGGACGTCCGGTGGCGGTCACATGAACGTGGTCTACGGCTTCGACACTGCGAACAGCACGATCGCCGTCGCCGACCCGTGGCCGGACACGACCACGTACACGTGGTGGAACTACAACGACTACGTGAGCAACAGCTCGTCCAAGTGGACCCACTCCCGTATCGGCATCTCCCGCTAAGGCAGGCGATATGCGCGACACCGAAATGTCCGGCAAGCGGGCGGGCTCCCGCTTCTCCCGCCTGTCCATCGTCATCGCAGTCAGTGCATCCGCGCTGCTGTCCGTCGTCGGTCCGGCCCACGCGGCCCCGGCCAGGGATCCTCTCCCTGCCGACATCCCCGACTACCAGGCCGCTCTCGACGCAGTGAAGTCCACCGACGTCCGGAACACCGTCTGCCGCTTCCTGCGCGCCCCGGTGCCGGCAGGCGGCGCCGGCGAGCCGGTGCAGACGATCCCCGAAACGCCCGAACCGTGCCAGGGTCTTCCGTCCTTCACCATCAAGGACCCGGTGGCACGGAACGAGATCACCCCCGGGTTCGTCGCCGGCACCGCCAAGCCACTGCCCACCGAGGCGATCAAGCTGACGCAGCTGGTCTCCTCGCTGAGCACCACCGTCAACGGCCGCAACGCAACCGTCATGCTCGCCCCCACCCAGGGCGGCGGCTGGCACCTGGCCGCCATCCGCGACGGCGACAGCGACGCCACATACGCGGGCAAGGCCACCCTGGGCACGCTGGTCTTCACGGAGCCGCAGATCCGCGGCTGGTACCAGCTCAAGCTCACCACCGTCGAGCCGCTCAACGACGAAGCCCGGCAAGGCCTGGGAGGTCAGGCGTCGCTGTCGCTCAGCGCCTACCAGAAACTGGTCAATGCCCGCTACGCCGACAAGCTGCCCGGCTCGGAGTACGACACCAACGGCTACTCCAGCGGCTACGGCACCCAACGCAAGGCGGACGAAGGCCCGTCCTCCACCCTGCTCCTTGCCAGCGGTTCCAGCGCCGCACTCGCCCTTGCGGGCGGGGCCGCCGTCCTGCGCCGACGCCGGCGCGCAAGCACCGGCTGAACCCGTCCCCGTACGTCCGGTACGACCCGTCGACGCAATCCAGCTCAGGCCGGTCATGCCCTGCGGCGTCCGGGAAGTGCCGATCCCGTTGACCCGGCCCTGACGGCCGCCGCAAACGAACGTGCCCGGAGCCTTGGAGGCTCCGGGCACCTGTGGTTCATGAGAAGTCGGCTGCTCAGAAGGTGAGCTTGAAGTCCGTGATCGTGCCGACGTCCGCGGCGCCCTTGTCCTGGACCTTCAGCTTCCAAGTGCCGTTGGCAGCCACAGCCGAAGCGTTGACGGTGTACGTCTTGTCGAGGTTCGCCGTGGAGTCCGAGGAGGAGTTCTGCAGACGGTACGAGGTCCCGTTGGGGGCCACGAGGTCGATCTGGAGGTCACCGATGTAGGTGTGGGTGATCTTCACGCCGACCTTCAGGGTGCTCGGCGCGTTGCCGGTGATTCCGGTGACGCTCACCGAAGAGGTGACCGCCGGGCCCGGGGAGTCCGGGATGGCAACCCGGGCAGTGCTTTCGAAGACCTTGCCCGGGGTGGGAGTGCCGCCGTTCGAGCGGGCACCCACGTTGACGGCGGCCCAGGCGTCGATGATGTTGTTGACCTCGGGGCTGCCGGCCCCGTACAGCTCGGTGGCTGCGGCGACCGTGCCGTCGCGGGCCCCCTTGTAGTCGGTGCTGGAGTTGAACTTGCTGGTGAGCGCCTTGTACCAGATGAGCTGGGCCTTGTCCCGGCCGATGCCGGTGACGGGCAGCCCGTCGGCGGTCGGCGAGTTGTAGCTGACACCGTTGATCGTCTTGGCGCCCGAGCCCTCGGAGGCGAGGTAGAACCAGTGGTTCGCCGGTCCCGAGGAGTAGTGGACGTCGAGGCCGCCGACGCCGGAGTACCAGCTGTCCGCGGAGCCGCCGTCCTTGCTCGGCTTGTCCATGTAGCGCAGCGGGGTGCCGTCGCCGTTGATGTTGATCTGCTCGCCGATGAGGTAGTTGCCCGGCGCGCTGGGGTTGTTGGCGTAGAACTCGACCGAGGTGCCCATGATGTCGGAGGTCGCCTCGTTCAGGCCACCCGACTCGTCGCTGTAGTTGAGGCCGGCGGTGGCGGCGGTGACGCCGTGCGTCATCTCGTGGCCGGCGACGTCCAGCGAGGTCAGCGGGTCGTTGTTGGCCGTTCCGTCGCCGTACGTCATGCAGAAGCAGCCGTCGTCCCAGAACGCGTTGACGTACGCGTTTCCGTAGTGGACCCGGGAGTAGGCGGCGACGCCGTCGCCGCGGATGCCGGAGCGGCCGAGGACGTTCTTGTAGAAGTCCCAGGTGACCCCGGCGCCGTAGGCGGCGTCGGCTCCCGCGGTGGCGGCGTTGGAGTTGGCGCCGGTGCCCCACGTGTCGGTGGACTGGGCGAAGAGCGAGCCGGTGCCGGACGTACCGTGGTTCAGGTTGTACGTCTTGTGGCTGCCGCGGCCCGTGTCGTTCAGCGTGAAGCTCGAACCCGACTGCGAGGTGCCGAGGGTGACCTGGCCGCTGTAGTGGGTGTTGCCGACACCGGTCTCGATGCCCTGCCACTGGTGGAGCTTCGCACCGGTCTTGGCATCGGTGATGACGTGGAGCTGGTTGGGTGTGCCGTCGTCCTGGAGCCCGCCGACGACGGTCTCGTAGGCGAGGGTCGGCACGCCCTTCGCCATCCACACGACCTTGCGCGGCGCGGCGTCGGCCTTGGCGGCCTTGGAACCCACGGCCTTCGCGGCGTCCAGGGCCTGTGTGGAGGCGGCCGCCGGAGCGTCGGCCGGGGCAGTCGTGGAGATCCCCTGCAGCTGAGCGGCGGAGGCCTTGCTCACGCTCCGCGTCCGGTCGTCCGTCGAACGGCTGACGACCAAGTCGCCGCCGAGAACCGGGAGTCCTTCGTAAGTGCGCTCGTACCGGGTGTGGGTGGTACCGTCCTGGTCCTTGACCACATCGTGGACGAGCAGCTTCTCCTGGGAGCCGAGGCCGAGCTCCTTGGCCGTGGCGGCCGTGGTGCTCTGGGCCTTGGCTATGAGCTCGGCGCGCTGGGACGGGGAGAGCTGTGCGGGCAGCGCGCCCGGGTTGCGTACCGGCTGGCCCTTGGGGGCGGCGGCGTTCGCGGATCCGTCGGGCTGCGCGCTGGCGCTGCCTGCCTGGACGCCTACGGTGAGCAGGGCGGCTGCGGCGAGCAGGGCGCCGGTGGCGGTGGCATGACGACGAGCCGTGGACTTCACTGGACTCCTTGTGGGTGTGGGGGGTTACCGGACGGCTGCGATGAGGCCGGCCGGGCAGAGCGTGCGGAGCTGGTCCGCGCTGGGGATGGGGAGAGAGTGCCAGTGCTGTCGATCTTTGTCAGGAGCGCGTCATGAATCAGCCGAATCGAGTCCGAATTCCAATGTTCGGAGTCCGCTGAGCGGACACATCGGGTTGGTGTCGGCCGGCGTGCCGGGCTACCAGGCCTATGGGGGCAGGCGCCTGCTCCGGATGCCCCGGCCGGAACTGCCGGCGCGCGGATGGTGGCGCCGTACTGCGCATTCAGGTAAAGCGTTCGGCATCAAGCGTTAAACAGCCTTGCGGGGCGAGCGACTTGGCCGGTTTGATCGCAGGAACCGCGCCGAGCGGCGCCACGCCGAAGAGTCCGCAATGCATCGAGTCCGTCGTACGTGGCCTGTCTCAGCCGCAACGGCCGCTGCCGCCGGGCTCTTTTTACTCACCGCTCTGGCGGCCGCCCCGCTGAGCGCGACCCTGACCGATTCCGCGCACACCACGATTCCGCGCACCACGGCCCGCCCGGCCGTTGCGGGACAACACCAGTTGGTGCGCGCCGTGGGCAGCCCGCTGTCCATGGAGTAGTGCCGGACCATGTGGAGGGTCGCCTGCTACACCCCGCTGCAGTACCGCGGGGCGTACTGGGCGTCTACAGCAAGCAGCTCGGGAGTCCCGGCACCAAGGCGCAGATGGTCAAGTGGGGCAACGTCCCGGCATCGGACCCGAAGAACGCCGACATGTCGGGGCTGGGCCGGTGAGACGGTCCTCGGAGTGGAGATGGCGCATGCGGTGGCGCCGGTCGCGAAGATCGTGGTCGCGACGGCCGCGGCGGAGACCGAAGCCGCCACCGGCCTGCCGGACATGATGGACGCCGGGAAGGCTCTGATCGAGCGCGGCATCGGCGATGTGATCTCGCAGTGCTTCGGCGCGTCACCGTGCTTGGCTCCGCCGGTGACGGCGGAGCCGCCGACTGCAACGCCGGCGGCGGCTACCACGACCAGCCCTCGACTCCTGGCTACGGCCCTGGCGGCCACCGGCTGCGTCTCCCGCCCCCGACCGTTCCACCGGCGTCGTCGACGTCGACTACGGTGCGGACAACGCTGCACCTGCCCACCTGCAGTCACACAGCTCTGTACGTGACCCGGCTGCGGAAAGCCTCAAGGGCTACACCGTTGCCCGGGGGCCTCGGGGCGGCCGGCACCGCAGACCCAACGGCCCCCGGGGCAGCTCTGCGCGCCCCGGCCTCGGCCGGGGCGCGCAGAGTTCCGCTTACGGGTGGTCGGGCCGTTGTTCGGGAGGGACGGCGCCGCCTTTGCCGCCACCCTTGTGGCCCTTGTCCGTTCCGTGTGGCCGTCCCTTCTGTGGCCGGGCCTCCTCGGCCTTCATTTCCCCGCTCTCCTGCGGTGTGGCCCCTCCCCGGCCGCTACGTCGGGCTTCGGGCTGCTGGGGATTGGACATGTTCGACCTCCGGCGTCAACTGCGTTTGATTTTGGTCTACTTCTGCTGTTGCGCGGCCTCCCAGGCGCCGGCCAATGGGAGGGAACGCACGGTCAAGAGCCGCTGCCGAATACGGCCTTCTGCACGTCGTCCGGGCCGTCGTACCGCTTGGTGCCGGAGCTCTGGAGCTTCTCGACAACGGTGTCTTCTGCTCCGTTGCTCTTGGCCAGCGAGGCGAGGTCGTCAGCGCTGGCGGGGTACTGGGCACCCTTGAGGGCCTTCTGCACATCGATGGGGCTGACCTCGGCCATGGTGGTCTCCTTCGCTGATCAGTGCGTCTCTTTCTTGCTTTTGTGCGGTTTCCGCCCTTTGCCGCTTCCCCGGATCAGACGTCCGATTCAGGGACAGGGCGGTCATTTCTCAGACACGGCCACCGGAACAGGAAGGACGAACGGGGCGGACGCATGGTCGCGGCAGCGCACGTCACAGCCCCGCGGCACGCGCACGGCGGACGGTCAGACGACCGGTGCTTCGTGCCCGGCCTCTTCCAACTCGGCTCGCTCGAGGCACGACCGGGCGGACTGCATCCGGTGCGCGCCGGCGGCCCGCAGGGAGGTGGCGGCGGTGGACCGGCCGGGGCGCCTGCCGCCTCGGCGGCGGTGCAGCAGGAGGGCGGGGACGAGCCAGCACACGGCGCACCACAGAGCCAGGCCGGCGTCCAGCGCCAGGGCGGTGGCGGGGCTGGTGATCTGGCGGAGCACCACCAGGAGGCCGAGGGAGGTCATGGCCAGGAGCAGGGTCATGCCGACTGCGACGAGGCGTGCTGCCCAGGCGACCGTCTCGGGCTTGAGCCTCAGCCCGGTGACGAGCCGGTGCAGGGCCACGGGGCCCGTCAGCGCGACCATCGCACCGGCCCCGCACAGCACGCACACCAGGTAGACCAGTCGGTCAGTGCGGTTCAGCTGCCCGTACGCGGGCGTGAACGCCATCGCGAGGAGGAAGGCCAAGAGCAGCTGAACGGCGGTCAGGACCACGCGCACTTCCTGCATGAGTTCCAACCAGAGGCGGTCGGCCCGTTCGTCGCAGGTCTCATGGCGTTGTCCCACGTTCGCGGCCCGGGCGATCACGAGGCACCGCCGCGCACAGACGTCATCGCGTGTGTGACCATGATCGGCAACCTCCTGGGACCTGCGGCGTCCGCGATCCTCTTTGCGATCCCTCTCCCCATGGCGGCTACCCGCATCGTCCGCCCCATAACGTCTCCGGGCCGGGCGGACGACCGTCAGCCGTCAGCTCGCTTCGACACGGCCGAGTTCCCCTGGGCCCTCTCACGGGGGAAACCGTCCCGGTCGTCCTGCGGTGGGGGCTCGCCCGGCTCCGGCGCCGTTGCGTGTATGGCCGCCCGCCCCACACCGGTCTGCCGCGCTGCGTCCGGCGGACTCGTCCCCCGGACGTCAGCCGCGGCCCGGGCGTGCGCGGGCCGTGCCGTTGGACCTACTGCTCTTCGTAGCCGTCCAGGTGGTCCTCCTCGTCCGGCACGCCCCCCGCACGGCGGCGCAGCGCCTCCGGGTCCGTACCTCGTCTGCCGGCGGGTTCCCCGGGATGGACCGGATCCTGCCCAGCAGGGATCTGCGATGCCGGCTCTGCCCCGCCGGGTCCCCTGCCGGACGAGGGCTGCCTGTCCTGCGTACCGCCCATGAGGTGGCTCCTGGAAGTCGTAGGCCTTGCCTCCACGCTGACACGCGCAGGGGCATTCGGCAGCGCCTGCGCACTTCGGCCCAGCGCCGGACGGTGAAACCGGCGCCGGACGGTGAAGGAGGCATTCCTCGGCGTGTCCGGGCGTCCGTCGGGGTACCGACGGCTGGAAGATGGCCCGCGGACGATCAGCCCCGGCCGCCAGGAGTTTCCGTGCTGGAACGCAAACAGCTCAAGGACCGCACCCACGTCACGTTCGTCCTGCCCGCCGATAGTCCTCCCGGCCCGGTCAGCGTGGTGGGGGACTTCAACGACTGGCAGCCCGGCACCCACACCCTGGCGCCGCGCGAGGACGGGACACGGGCGGTCACCGTGGCGCTGCCCGGCAGGAGCGTGCACTCCTTCCGTTACCTCGCCGCGGGCGACTACTGGTTCGACGACGACCACGCCGACAGCCACGACGGCAGCAACGGCCGCCTGCACACCTGAGTCCGAGCGGCCGCGGAGGGTGACCGCGCGGTGGCGCCCACCGCTTTCCCGCGTCCAAGAGTGCTGCCACCGATGACACCTACGGAAAGGAGCGGCCGGATGACCACGGCTCGCGAGATCATGACGGAGGGCGCCGAGTGCATCGGCGCCGAGGAAACGGTCCTTGAGGCCGCCAAGAAGATGACGCAGATGGGCGTCGGAGCACTGCCGATCTGCGGCACCGACGACAAGCTCAAGGGCATGCTCACCGATCGCGACATCGTCGTGAAGGTGCTGGGAGCGGGCAAGGACCCCGCCCAGTGCAAGGCCGGAGAGCTCGCCCAAGGCGAAGCGGTCACCATCGGCGCCGACGACGACGCCGCCGAGATCCTGCGCACCATGGCCGAGCACCAGGTACGGCGCCTGCCTGTTATCGACGGCCACCGCCTGGTCGGCATCGTCGCCCAGGCCGACGTCGCCCGCGCCCTGCCCGATCCCCAGGTCGGTGACCTCCTGGAGGCCCTCTCCGTCGACTGACGGAACGCCGCGCCGTGCGCTCGGTACGCATGCCGGCCGCGCGGCCCCGTGCCGTGCGCCGGTACGGGAGCGCGCCGTCTGCGCCGGTCCGGCCGCCGTGACGGGGAGCCGGACCGGCAGTGGACCCTCCGCCGCCCCGATCGGGCGGGGAAGTCATCCGCCAGCGACCTCGGCGCCGAACGGGCCGGCGGCGCCGGTGACCTTTGCCGTCCTGATCGTCCGCGTCCCACCGGCTGCTGCGGTTCGGGATCACGCGCGGTGGAACAGGTCGTCGGTGTGCATGCTGTGCTGGCTACCGGATGCCAGGCCCCGGCAGCGGGGCACTTCGCGGCCTTCGGCCAGCCACTGGTGTTCGAGCGCATCGTAGATCGGCACATCGGACACGTGCCGGAGCCTCCACTCCGGCGGGGGAAAGCCGGTCCAGGCCGGGGGCGAAACGGTTTTCTGCTCCATGCCGCGTCCAACGAAGCCGCCCGGCTGATGTGGCGGCGCGTGACCGTTCCGTCATGAACTCGCGGCAGTTCGGACACGCGCGGCCGGTCGCGGATTCCCTGGCCGTAGGCCACCGAAGGCGGCTGCCGCCCAGGTGGTCCGCGCGATCCGGGACCATTTCACGCCCCGGCCGGCCGGGAGGGAGCGGGTGGCGGACCCACGCGACTGCTGCGCCGCGCCCTGCGGGACTCCGCGGCAGCTGCCCGCGCTGCGGGGGCGGCGCTGGCCCGGGACGCCCTCGCGCGCGGTGCGAAGGCCGCGCCGCCGCACCGCTAGAACCCGTGGCGGTTGCGCCGAGTGGCGGGACGCGGCGTGCGTGCGCGCCGACAGGGTTCCCGAGCACTTCTCACGTCCCCACCGCAGGCGCCAGCGCCTTTGCGTCTGGGCGCCGTGACCCGCGGCGCCCAGCGCCCGCCGGCCTCGGGACCTGCGGCCCAAGAACGGGAGGATCCCCTGCGCGCGGTGTCGCCCGTGCGCTTTGCGCGCTCATCTCTCGGACTGCGGGACCGTGCCGGGGGAGAGGAGGAAGGAGGCCCTCTCCCTGACCGGCTGGCGCTTGGTGTTGTGGAAGGCGGTGATGCGCCACTGCCCGTCGCCCTCGCGGACGAGGACGTATGTCTGGACCTTGCCGAGCTTCTTCGGCCGTTTTCCTTTGTACGTGTCGCCTCGACCGGTGACGACGGCCAGGCCGGGGCCGTGGAAACGGGTGCTGACCATCTCGTCGGCCAGCCGTGTGCCCTTGAGGAAGCCGGCGAAGAGCGTGCGGTGGCTCTCCACGATGTCGCGTCGTCCTTGGTAAACGGTGCCGATGTACGTGGTGTACGACGCGTCTTCGGTGAAGAGCGCGCCGTACGCCTCCGCGTCGTGGCGCTCCCAGGCGCCGACGAGTCGGGTCAGGACGGCTCGAACCGCGGCGTGCTCCGTGGTGGCTGCGGGACGGAAGCTGCTCGTATCTGAATCGGACGTCGGCATGACACAACCCCTCCGGTTGACTAGACTAAGGCAGATGCTGCACAGAAGCAGTATCTGCATCTGTGCAGATATATGAATGTAGGAGGGTTTCCCCACGATGGCAACACCCGATCGCCCGGATGCGCGCACCGTTTTCCGGCAGTACCTGGATGCGGTGGGTCTCCAGGGCCTCGCCAGTGCAGGGGCGGCAGGTCTGCACACCTCGGAGTGGTACGCCCTCAGCCTCATCACCCTGGAGGGAGCCCTGTCCTCCGGTGAGCTCGCCCTGCGCACCGGGCTCAGCACCGGCGCGACCACCCGCCTCATCGACCGCCTTGAACGCTCCGGATACGTCCGTCGAGCCGCCGATGCCAAAGACCGCCGCCGCGTGATCGTCGAACCCGTCCCGGACTCGCTGGAACGCATCGAGGAGGTGGTCGGACCCGCCCGCCGTCACATTGCGGACGTGATCAACAGCTACACGCCCGCAGAGCAAGCCGTGCTGTTCGACTACTTCGCTCGTGCCGCGCCCGCGTTCCGTGCCGCGACTGAAGAGATCCGGCAGAACACCGCATCCAGGCAGACGAAGGCGGCGGCCCGCTCCAAGCCGTCCGACTGAGAAGTCGCCGTCGTAGGGGGTGAACGACGGTCGGCATGGCAGCCTCGCCCCAGCGGAAGCGCCGCAAGTGGAGAAGAAGGAAGACCAGGCCCGGTGACCCCGTCCCGTGAGGGCCGGTCCGCGCAACATCCACGGCGACGGCGCTTGGGGGAGGGGAGACGCGAGGTGGTGCGGCCGGGTGCTGGCTCGTCCCCGCCTTCGTGCTGCACCGAACGCGCGCAGGTGCATGACGCCTTCCGTGCCGGCGACCTCGACGTGGTCGCGGAGGTGACGGCCCGGCTGCACGCGCACGAAGAGTCCGTGCGCTGGAAGACCTCCGCGAGAATGGGCCTCTCCCGCAACCGCGTAACCGCGGCCGCCCGCCCTCGGCACTGGTGATTCCGTGCCGTTGCGCCCTTCCCCACCGCCGGCCGTGCGCTACGCCCGGTTCCCGCTGCGCGGGCTGCGGTCCAAGGGGCCCCACCGGCCGTGCTGCCGCGTGATCTCCTCCGTGGATTCCTCGATCACCGCCGGGTCGACCCACCCGATCGGCCGGACGTCGGTGACGAGCGGCTCGTTGTCCGGGCCACGTCCGTTCTCCGTGCCCTGGAGCAACCAGGGGCGAACGCGCGGGTCCTTCACCCGTGGGAGGTGGGCGTAGTCGTAGAGGCGGCGCGCGGCCCACACCCGAAGTGGTCGCTCACCCCACCAGGTTTCCACGTCGAGCGGGTTCGCGGACAGCCCGGGCAGGGGGATGCCCGTCAGTTCGTCCCGGCTGACAGGGGCGGGGAGGTCGACTTCCGGCCCCATCGACCAGCGAACGTACAGCCCTGGCCGCCGGTCGATGAGATCGGCCAGTTCGTCGAGCGATCCGATCGCCGGCATCTGCGTCGGATGGTGGTCGCCATGCACTCTGGGCGGCTACCCGGACTCGTGGCCGGCATGCGGCGAGGGGGCTGTCACGGCCGGGTTCCCGCCCGGTCCAGGCATCGGGCGGCGGCCTCGACCGCGGCCGGGAGCGGTCGCCGCTCGCGCAGTGCGGCCGGCAGCCGCCGGACCATCCCGTGCAGCGCGGTGCGGGCCTCCGGGTCCCACCGGGACGCCAGCACGAGTTCGCGGGTATGCCGCAGGGCGACCGGCAGTGGCCGGCGCAGCCAGGCCGTCAGCGCGGCGTTGCGGCGCTGTACGGCGGGGCGCCCCGGCCTCGCCCCACCGGTCGGGCAGTGGACGGCGACGACGTCGGGGCAGTGGCAGACGCCCCAACCGTGCGCGGCCAGATCGTAGGCGAGCAGGGTCTCCTCCCCGCCCAGGAACAGGATCGGGTGGTAGCCGCCCGCCTGGAGGAAGGCATCCCGCCGGGCGACGGCGGCGCAGGCCAGGAAGCCGAGCACCTGAGGCCCGGGCAGGTCGGCCGCGAGTCCCAGGGGGGAGGCGGCGAGCCTGCCGTTCAACGGATCGGGTTCGCCCCGCGGGCCGACGTGGACGCCCGCCGCGAGCAAACCCAGCCGTTCGTGCCGGTCCAAGACGTCAGCGGCCCGTCGCAGCGACCCCGGTTCCCACCAGGAGTCGTCGTCGCTGAAGGCAACGTAGGGCGTGGTGGCACGGCGTACGCCGAGGGTGCGGCCCGGTGCGCCGAGGTTGCGGCCCGGTGTGAGGACGGTGGCACGCGGGTGGTGCTCGGCCACGGCACCGGGGGTGCCGTCCGTCGAGGCGTTGTCGACGACGATGACGGGTGGCGCCTCGGGAAGCGCGGCCAGCCGGTCGAGCGTGTGCAGGAGTTGGACACGCCGGTTGTGGGTGATGACGACCACAGTGACGCGTGCGTCGGGAGTCACGGCCGGGGCACCTCCGGGTCGTCGGACGCCATCGTTCGACCACAACGCAGCTTCGCCCCGCCCCCGACGGCGAAGGCGGGACGGGCCGACAGCCTAGGCAGTCCGTGCGGGCGTGTCCCCCTTCAGGGCGTGTATGGGTGTGTCGGGTGGCTCCGCTTGCGCCGATCGGGCCCGACCCGGCGGACGCGTTGGGCCCCGCCATTGACGGGCAGGGGCCAGATGCGGTCATTGCCGTTCATGCGGCGAACCCCGCTCGGCGTGTCCCTTGGGTGACGTACGCGCTGATCTGCGTATTCCCGGTGTCGTCGAGTCGGTGACGGGCGACAGCGGGTCGGGGAAGGCGCGCCGGCTGGACGCCTCAGCCCTCTGTCTCTTCGTCGCCGGTGCGGGCCCGGGCGCCCGAGCGGGTGCGGCCGGGACTTTGGGCGCGCTGCGGCTGCCGGCGCAGGTACTCCTCTTCCAGCTCCCGCATCCGCTTCGTATGGGTTGCCAGCGCGTCGTCGGACCCGTGCAGCAGGGTCTCGTGCCGCGTGCGGTGGATGGATTCCAGCTCCTTGAGCAGTTGCCTTTCCTCCAAGTCGCGGGCGGACATTCCCACCTCGTCGTCTGTCATGACGGTAGGTCTCCCTCTGCTGGTCCACGGATCTGATGATGCGTGCGGGCGGCGCGAGCACCCCGGCCGCCCGGTGGCAGGCCTTCTCCGCGGCAGCCCGCTCCTCCACGGCCTACCCGGAGGGGCGCAGCGGGATGCCCCCGATGCCGGCTGAGGTTCCGGATGGCCCACCGGCAGGGGCGGCGGGCGTCGGCGTGGACGGGACGCGGCCACGGTTCACCGGGCCGACGGACGCCGGTCCGGGCCCGAGGTGAAACTCCGTTTCGCCACGTTGCCGGAGCGGGTCCGTGTGACGGCGCGCTCGCCAACGCCAGTCGATCTCGGCGAGTGGATCGCGGGCGGGGCCGGCCGCCCACGGGCCCGCTGACAGGTGGCCTGGCGGCGCGTCCCGTGCGGCTGTGCCGGGGCGTCGGCCAGGATGAGGCGGGGGTTGGGGGCCGATCGTCGAAACCGAGAGGATGAACGAGGGTGACCGGGGCCTTTCATACACAGGTGCGACAGGGCGGGACTTCCGTGCTCGTCAGCTGCGGTGGTGATCTCGACGCCGCCGCCGGACCCGCCCTGCGCGCGGCCCTGGCGGCGCTGCCCGCCGGCGCGACGACCATCTTGCTGGACATGCACGGGGTGGACTTCGCGGACTCCGCCGGACTGCTCCTCGTCCTCGACTTCCACCGCGGCGCGCAGGCCCTCGGACTGCGGGTCCTGCCGGTGGGCTGGCAGCGCCAGCCGCAGCGCGTGATGGCCGCATTGGCGAATCTGCCCCCGGACGTCGGTGACGCTCCACCCCCGCCGGAATGGGACCGGGTACTGGCTCTGGCCGGGTTCCGCCGAATGGTCGCCCAACGCGCCGAGGCGGCCCGCGGCCGGACCGTCGACAGGAAAGCCGGAGCCCGAGCGGCGTCCCGTTAGCGCTGCCGCCACAGGGGCTCGCGGCGCCGGCGCACAAAAACGCACCCGTGGGCGGGCCCGAGGCCGTGCCGATTCGTCCGCCGCGCGGTTGACCGGCCCACGACGACCCCGACGCAAGCACACACGCGTGCTTAAAGCCGTCGAGGCGGGAAAGGCGCAGACCGCAAGGCAGGAAGACAGCCGTACAGGCCGACGTGACGGGGAAGTGCCATGAGCGAAGACCAGATGGCGGATGACGTGTACCAGCCCACCGGAACGAACGAGGAGCAGGAGGACGCGGCCCCGCTGGACCTCCAGAACGCCATGGACGAGCGTTCGTACGACGACATGCTGGACGAGGGCTACTCGCCTCCCGAGAAGCCGCTCGGCGTGACGAAGTTCGGTACGACCGCCGCGGAACAGCACGAAGGCGAGTCCCTGGAGGAGCGGCTGAGGCAAGAGGTCCCCGAGGTCGGCCAGGACCCAGTTGATGGACCCGGGGACGGGGCGGAACTGCCGGACCCCGAGACCGGTACTGCTCGCGCGGGCCGTCTGACTGCTCCGGACGAGGGCGCGCACCCGGACACGACGAAGGAGCTCATCGCCGAGGACCACGGTATCGATGCGGGTGCCGCGAGCGCCGAGGAAGCCGCCGTCCACGTCGTGGAGGACGAGCCGGACGAGGCCTGACAGCCTGGTCCACCTGGCGGGACTGCTGCCCGGGGCCACCGCGCAATGATGCCCCCGGGTGGGTCACGTCCGGCGAGCCTGTGAGGCGATGGCGCTTTCGAAGGCTTTTCCGGTCAGCAGGGGGTCCGTTCGAGGGGTAGTGCCTTTCACCGGTGTGGCTGCGGGGGTGCGGCGGTGGGCATTCGGCTATGACTTGACCGATGCGCACGGCCGGCGTGGAAGCGGGGCTCGTCGCCTTCCGGCGTGCGCGCCGCCCGACCAAATGGAGCATGCGTGACCGACCTCCCTGCTGGCACGGCTGGCGGTCGGGGTGCCGCCGCCGTGCTGACTGGCCTGGGCGCGTGGCTGCCGCCGCGTCGCGTGCCCAACAGCGAGTTGTGCACGCGCATCGACACCTCGGACCAGTGGATCCGCGAACGCATCGGCATCGCCGAGCGCCGGATCGCGGAACCGCACATCGCCACGGGTGACATGGCGGCGGAGGCGGGCGCACGGGCCATGGCCTCCGCCGGCACCGATACCGTGGACGCGCTGGTGTTGGCGTCGAGCACTCCCGACCACCCGTGCCCGGCCACGGCGCCGTGGGTCGCCCACCGCCTGGGTCTGCCGCCCGTGGCCGCGTTCGACGTCATGGCGGGCTGCTCGGGCTTCGTGTACGCCTGTGCGGTCGCTGCAGGCCTGATCGCTTCGGGTACGGCGTACCGCGTCCTGGTGGTGGGGTCCGAGGCGATGACCTCCATCGTCAACCCGGACGACCGTACGACCGCCCCGATCTTCGGTGAGGGGGCCGGAGCCGTCGTCCTGGAGGCCGGCCCGCCACACGCCGAAGGGGCGTTGGGGCCCGTGGCGTGGGGCAGCGACGGCTCGCTAGCCGATGCCATCGTGGTCCCCGCGGGTGGCGCCCGCGGGCGTTACGGTCGGCGCCTGGCGGCGCCCGACGACCATTTCGTCCACATGCGCGGCAACGAGGTCTTCCGGCACGCCGTACGAAGGATGACCGCTGCCGCTCGGGAAGCGACCGCCGCGGCCGGCTGGGAGATCTCCGACGTCGACCGGCTGATTGCCCACCAGGCGAATCAGCGCATCACGGCCACGGTCGCCGACAGCCTGGACATTCCCGTGGCGCGTGTCCCGTCCAATATCGAGGCGGTGGGCAATACGGCGGCTGCCTCCGTTCCGCTGCTGCTGGCGCGTGCCGCCGACCAGGGAGAGCTGAAGCCGGGCCACAAGGTGCTGCTCGTCGCATTCGGCAGCGGTCTCGCCTGGGCAGCCACCACGCTGGTGTGGCCGGCCGGTCTCAGCGCCCGTCTCTAGCGTCCACCGGCCGCCCGGGATCCAGGCGGTCGCCTTCCCCATCCGGAGGCAACACCGATGGAATTCGACCAAGTCAAAGAGATCCTGACCGGCAAGTGCGGCCTGCCCTCCGGGCCCGTCACCCCTGACGCCTCCCTCGCAGGCGCCGGTATCGATTCCATGGCCCTGGTCGTCTTGTCCCTCCACCTCGAGGACCATTTCGGCTTGGAGATCAGCGAGGACACGCTGTCCACGGCGCCCTGCGTCGACGACATGGCCAAACTCATCAGCCGACACGCGGCATGCGGCTGATGGCCCGCAACGATGTACTGTCCGCGCCCGCCGCGGGAGCCGCGTCGTACGTCGAGGAACTCCATCACCTGAGTTGGCGCGGGATGAGGTACGCCTGCCGGATCGTGCACAGCGGTCCGGCGGACGAGGAAGCGGGGCAGCGGCCACCACCGATCGCGGAACCCCTTCTGCTGTTGGGCGGCGCGTTGCAGGACATGTACGCCTGGCCCCGGCTGGAACGACGCATCGCACCGCACACCCCGGTGATCCTCGCGGACCTTCCCGGTACGGGCGACGCGGACGACCTGCCCGAGGAGGACGGCTTCGACACGCTGGCCACCGTCGCCCTGCACTTGCTGGACGAGCTGGACCTGCCGCGCGTCAACGTCCTGGGAGCCTCATACGGAGCGCCGATCGCCTACAGGCTCGCCCAGCGTTGCCCCGACCGGGTGAGACGCCTCCTGCTGGCCGGTGCCACCCACCGGGTCACGGGTGCGATGCGGGCCTTCCTGCTGGAAGCCGTCGGTTACATCGAAGGGGCGGCTCCCGGGCATGGCGAGCCGCTCGACGGCACGTGCCCGGAGAACGCCGAGTACGCGGACCGGCTGGTGCGGTACCTGGTCAACACCGACGAGCCCGACCGCGTCAGGCAGTCGGCAGCAGTCCAACGCCTGCTGCGCCGACAGGCACTGCGCACCACGTGGAGCCAGGCACGACGGCATGCGGCATGTCACCGCCGAGTCCTGGATCCCGCTCTGATCCCGCCGGGCGGCATCACCGGCGTCCGCACACTGGTCTTCACCGGAGAGCACGACCTCACCACGTCCCTGCGGGAGAACCAGGACGTCGCCCGCACCATCGCCGGCTCCACCCTCGTACTGCTCAAGGAGGCCGACCACATGGCCCATCTGGAGCGGGAGGCGGAATACGCGCATCTCGTGCTGCGCTTCCTGCGCGACGAGCCGATCGACGGCCTGGAGTATCTGCACACGGTCCGGGCCTGATGTCCTTCGGCGGGAAGATTTCAGCGGACCCCCTTGATGTCGAAGGGCCGCCGAGCCGGCAGCCGAGGGCGGAGCGTCTGCAGAGGGGCTTCCGGGCCAGTGCGCCGCTGTTCTCGCGAGGGCGAACGGTCTGTCCCGGCTGCTGTTCGACACCCTCGTACTGCCCGGCGATGAGGCCGGCCAGCTGGTCGGTGTCTCTCTCCCCTTGTTCACGAGGGAGCGGTGTCCTTGGGCGCGGGCAGCCGGGCCGCTGCCGCGTGGAGCGAGCGCAGGGCCAGCAGCAGGACGCCGATGTCGTCCAGGTAGACCGGATCCGGGATCAGGTCCACCGGCGAGACCGTGTAGAGCACGGCGATCCAGAACAGGGCCTTGTCCCGCAGCGGAATCCCGGCATCGAGGAGTAGGCGCCGTGCCTTGAAGACCCGTACGAGCAGTACGGCCGCATAGAGCGCGAGCCCGGCCGCGACGACAGCGGCCAGCGTGAGCCAGACCTTTCCATCCATTTCCGCCGTATACCCGGATCGAGCGCGCATGACCTCCGACTCCGGGCTGCACGCCGGCACGAGGACCGGGGCCGGCCGGACGAGACGCGGCAGGCGGAGATGGCGTCGACGCCCGCAGCCGCGAAGTCGCCCTGGCGCGCAGCCCCCGGGGGTGCGGGCCGCGCAAGCCACCGGCGCCGGCTCCGGAGACCGCTGCCCTGCGCCCGGTCCTATTGGCCAGGCCGCGCACCAGCCACGGCAGCACCGGCCACAGCACGAACAGCCCGGCCAGCGCGAAGAGCCTGCCTTGGCCGGCCCGCCACCGCCCCAACCGCCCCTGGCTCCCGGTCATGAGGACCACACACCCGGGTCGGGCGCCGTCTGCGCCGTGGGCATCGCGGACCCGAACGGCACCCGGCACGCCGCTTACGTGAGAGCGCTGGAGAGCGGGGCTGGTGAGGCCAGGCGTGGGTCGAGCCGACAGCGGAGTCCGGCTGCTGCCCTGCTGATTTCCTCCGGCTGTTCGCCGTCTTCCGGCACTCCGGGGAAGACCATCACGGCCGGGGGCCTCGTACCGGCTGATCAGCTGCCACCGCCGTTCACCACCCCGGCGATCAGGACGTCCAAGATGTCGTCGTCCAGTGCCAGACCAACGCTCTACGGCGTTCGCCGTCACGGAATGCGGGCAGCTCGGGCGCTGGGGGCAGCCCAACACCGCCTGGAAGAGCGGGAGAAGCGCGGGCATCGGCCACTACGGACGGTCGCCAGCCGCCATGATGGGGACTTGTCACGTCACCTCATCTCACCCGACCGGAGCGGAGCCAGGTATGCGTCATCCGTTAAGAGGGTTCGCCGTCGCCACCCCCACCATGGCGCTGCTTCTCGCCGTGGCAGGCTGTTCGGATGGGGCCGCGGCGACTGCGTCCCCCGTGCCCTCGCGCACCGTGGGCACGGCGTCCGCGCCACCCGGCACGACCACCCCGCCGATCCCGACCCCGGCCCCGGCTACCCGTGCGGCTTCGCCGGCTTCGGCAGCGGAGTGCGTGGACACCGGCGCCATGGACCAGGACAAGCTCACCAGCTACCTCGGCCGGCTGAAGAGCAGCAGCGGCTCCTACGGCAGCAAGGCCTTGAAGATCGACGGCGCGGGGCTGGATTTCGCTCCCGACCCGACAGAGCGCCCTTGCTCGGCGGTCAAGGTGACCCTCAGCCGGTTCTGGGTGGACCTCACCCCCGGCGGAACCACCTCGGGCCTACCCGCCCGGCCCTCCCCTGACCAGAAGTTCCGGTACGTGCTCATGGACCGGCCCGTCCTCACGGTCGGCCCGGCGGACGGGATCGTCCCCGGCAGCGTGCCGCCGCAGTCATCGGCCTGCAGGGGCTCGCTGTCGATCGTTCACACGGGCCCCGACATCACGGAGGCCGACTTGCCTGCCGACCTCCAGATGCCGACGTCATACACGGAGGCCGGCCGCGGCGCCATGGACGTGAAGGTCAAGTCCGACCGCGCGCTCGCGGCGACGTTCGTACCTCCGTCCGCCCCGCGGGGCTGCTGACTCCGGCACGGCGGTGTGAGGCCGCCTCCTCGCCCGGGATCCGCGGTGGCCGGACCGCGGGACGCGGCGAGGCGGGTGACCCCGGGGGCACCTCAAGTGGCTCGAGCCGAAGGTGCCGCGAAGCGAGAGCCGAGCCCGGCAGTCGTCACCACCGGGGGCATGTGGCGTGCACCTGCCCTGAGCGCAGCAAGTACGGGGTCGTCACCGCGCGAGTGGCCGGCGGACGGCCGGCTTCCTCCTGCTGTGCGCCGGAGCACTGGCCGCAGCCAACGCCGACTCCTCCGACTGCGGGGCCATCGCCCACTCCGCGTGTACCGCCGGAGTGTGCCACGAGGCCTGACCGCCAGGCGTCACGGCGGAGGTGGCGGTGGGGGGGATTGGACAGGCACGCGGTTCACCCGCCTACGGTTGGTCGCCGCGACAGCGCCGCGTTCCCAGACGGGCAGCTCAGACATCACTCAGCCGCCCTCCGCCTGCCGCAGTGCCCTACACACCCGGCACCGGGAGTTCCCGCGTCCCTTGTCTGCATGTCGGTGTACGGCAACCGGGCGCAGGGACCGGTCCAGCTCGGCGCCCAGGTGACGGGCACGGCCGGTGCGGAGCGGCTCTACACCGCTCGCCCGCCACCCGGCGGGGGCCGACCAGCAGGGATGGGTGCACAAAACCCCGGACAGGGCGATCAGCCGGCGTCGCAGCGCGGTCGAACCGCATCCGGAGGCCGCGAGCAGGGCGGCGAGGAGCAGGGCAGGGAGCAGCGGCGCATGACTGTCACCTTGCCGTACCCGAACCTGGAACGGCCTCGCGGCGTCCCTCAGATGGATGGCGGCCGGTAGCCCGCCGGGCCATCGCGGGCAGGGATCCCCACGCTGGCGCGGGGTCCCCGCCCGCTTGAGCGCGAGGAAGGCCCGGGGGAGACGCCGAGACCGCTGGTTGAGTCGATGCCGGGACAGGCTGCGGAGTCGGTGCAGGGCGCTGCTGTTCACCCTGACCGGCCCGGGTGGGCGGGTGCTGGTGCAGACCCGCCGCCCCTGGTCCAGGACCGGTTCCCCGATCTGGTGGCCGCTGCCGGGCAGCAGCGGCCGCACGGCCCCTCTTCCGGTCATTTGCTGGATCGTCCATGGTGCGAACCCCTTGATCACAACCGAGCGCCTCGCGGTGTCGGTGATCTGTAGACGATGTGTCGGTGGCCGTTGGAACCATGGCTGCCGGGTTGCCCAACAGGGCGGCCGTACCAGCCTCGCCAGCAGGGGAGCCCCTCGCCATGTGGTCCACGCCTTCCACTCCGCCCTGGGATGCTCAACGGCTGCCGCGTGCCGACGGCAGCGTCTTCCTGGTCACTGGCGGCAACGCCGGCATCGGGTACTTCGTCGCGGAGCAGTTGTCGGCAACAGGGGCTGCCGTGGTACTGGGCAGCCGGAACCCCACGAGGGCCGGGGCTGCCATGGCTTCGATCCGAGCGCGGGTCCCCGGAGCCCGGATTCGTGCCGTGCAGCTGGACCTCGCCGACCTGTCCTCGCTCGAAACGACGGTGGAAGCACTGGAAGTGGAACGCCTCGACGCGGTGGTCCTCAACGCCGGCGTCGCGCTCGACGACCCGCCGCGAAGGGCGACCGCGGACGGTCATGAGCTCATGTTCGGTACGAACCACCTGGGGCACTTCGCGTTGACCCAACGGCTCATGCCGCTGCTGTCGGCTGCGCCGACAGCCCGCATTGTGACCATGGGCAGCTTCGCGGCCAAGTCCGAGCGGCTCGATCTGGACGACCTGCAGTCCCGGAAGGGCTACCGGCCCAAACGCACCTATGGACGCTCCAAGCTGGCGCAGATGTACTTCGGCTTGGAACTCGACCGTCGGCTGCGCGTCGCGGGCAGCAGCACGGTGGCCAGCGTGGTGGTCCATCCGGGCGGTGCGCTGGACTCTCTCACCCCGTCACGACCGCCACTCCATGCGCGAACTCTTGGCGCACGGCTGAACTCGGCACCAGCGGCCCTCGTCGTCCAAGGCAAGGACGCCGGCGCATGGCCCGCGGTGCGGGCCGTGCTCGACCCGGCTGTGCGCGGAGGCCAGCTGTGGGGACCGCGCGTCTTCGGTCTGCGCGGCCGGCCCCGACGCGAACCGGTGTGGAACCACCTAGCCGACACCTCGATCGCGGCGCGGTTGTGGACGGCAAGCTGTGATCTGACCGGCCTCGACCCCGATGCCGTTCCTGCGTAGTACCCGCCGCGAGCCGCGTTGACCAACATGTGCTCAGCGGCCGATCACCGCGCCCAGCGACAGCTCCGACCGCGCGCGCTGCCTGGCGCCCGATCGCCCGTCCTTGAGTGCGCGGTGGGCTCTCCCGTGGCCCCGGGCCGGTCCTTTGGTGCCCCGGGTGCGGATCGGCGGCTGCCCCGGTCGTTGGCCGGTGGTCCGCGGCGCCGGAAGGGGCCCGATCGTCGGATGTGAGGCCTCCTGGGGCCGAAACGGTGATCAGCGAGAACGATCCGCCCTGCGGGTCGGCGCGGACGCCATCCGCCCGGCCGCCATACCGAAGGCCGGCCCGAGGAGGCTGCCGCCGGCGCGGACGGCCACGGCCTGTCCAGGTGGGTCCCGGCCACCCGGACACGGCAAGGATCCCCGCGCGGGAAGAAGGGCAAGGGAGCCGAACGGGTGACAATGCCCGGCCCCATGGCGCGAGACGTGCGGCCATACGTCCCCGCAGCGATCATCGGAAACCATGGAAACGCCCTACGCCTGCTACCTGCGGCTCCCCGATCTGCTCACACTCCAGCAGCCCCGAACCGCCGACGAGCACTCCGCGCAGTGGGTCGACGAGCACTTCTTCATCGTCGTGCACCAGTCGGCCGAGGTACTCGCCGGCCAGGCACTGGTGGAGCTCACAGGCGCGTCCCGGCACGCCCAGCGTGGCGAGGAGCGGGCGGCTGCCGCCTCCCTGCGCCGGGTCGCGGCGCTGATGGACGTGCTGGAGGCACACCTCGGGCTCCTCGAGCATCTGAGCCCGGAGAGTTTCGCGTCGTTCCGTCCGCTCCTCGACAACGCCAGCGGCGGGCAATCCCGTCAGTTCACCGAACTCTTCCGACGCATCGCCGACCCCAACCTCCTCGGCCCTACACCCGACGGTGAGCGAACAGGACGGCGGGAGACGGCCGACGCGCTGTGGACGCTGCGTGCGGCGGTCACCCGTTGGCGGACGAGGCACCTCCTCCTCGTCGAAAGGATGATCGGAGACGAGCCGGGAACCGGTGGCACTTCAGGGTTGGCCCATCTTCGCGCCCGGATCTACCTGTCGTCCCGCAGTGTGGGAGGCCCGGATTGATCTCGCCGTGGGCGGGTGCCCGTGGTATGAGGCCGATCGAGATCGGATCGCGTGAGGACGCGGGTGCGAACCCGCACTCTGCCCCCAGGGGCAAGCAGAGGTCGCAGGCGCGACTCCGAGCGGGGCCCGGAGCTGTGCTGCAAGGGTCAGGCCGGGGCCGGCGAGGTGGCCGCCGATCGCATCAGGCCAGTACTGCCGTTGCTCGAGCCCGGTGCTTGTCCGCGCGGGTGCCCCCGTCGACTTCTGTGGCGGCAAGGTCCCCGCTGTCGCGATCGACCAGTGACCAGGCGCCCTCGGCCAGGGTGGCTCCTCGACCCCACGGCGTCTGCGACTACTACTGGGACCGTCCCGTCGTCTGGCTGGTCGAGGAACACCTCGTCGTAGGCGGCCTGGGTGACGACGAGGACGAACTGCTCCCCGGCGCACGCGTCTTCCTCCTCGGCCGCGACCACGGCGGGAGCGTACTCGAAGAAGTCGCGACCTTCGCGGACCGGACGGCCACTTCTTCGCCGCGGACGGCCTGCTGTTCTGGCCTGAGCGAACTCCAGGGCTGCTACGACTCCTTCCGTCGAGGCGACGACGACGTGGAGAGCGAACTCGCCGATACCTGGAACAGCCGTCGTGGCACCAGTCTGCGCCGGCGAGTCGGTCGCGCAGTCGTCGTTGCGGACTCGTCGCGGCTGTGGCGGTCATAGGCGTACGGGCCCGTACGCCTGCCTAGCCGTGGCGTTCGCCGTTGGCGGTCGCGGCCGTCGTGATCAGGTAGTCGGCGAAGTGTTCGGTCAGCGGCTCGCCGGTGAGCGGTTCCAGGAAGAGGAACTGCCCCTGCGGGTTGACCTCCAACCAGACGGGTTCACCTCCCGGCGTGAGCTTGATGTCGATCACACCCATGGGCAGCCCCAGCCGGTCGAGCACCGTACGGACCAGTCGGGCCAGGTCCGGGGGGACCGGCCACCGTGTGATCGGGACGTTGAGGTCGGGGCGCCAGTCCAGTTCCTCCGTCTCGATGAGCGCCGCGAACATGCGCTCGCCGAAGCAGTTGAGCCGGATGTGGTGCCGGCCCGGAACGTACTCCTGGTACGTCGCCGGGCACACCGCGAAGGACTCCGCGGGCAGCGCCCGTGGGTCCTCGATCCACCGCGTGTAAAGGGACGGACCCCGCGCGCCCACGACGGGCTTGACGATGACCGGCCCGATCTCCCGGGTGAATTCCACTACCTCGTCGCGTGATTGCGTGATCAGCGTCCGCGGCACGCGGAAGCCGGCCTGCCGGGCCACCCACAGCTGGTAGACCTTGTCCGACGCCCGGTCGGTCGCCTCAGGCGGCGAGATCCACTCCCCGTGGAACGAGGCGGCGAGGATGCCCCCGAGCGCTCCACGGCAGTCGTTGTTGACCAGGCTGACCTGCTGTGCGCCGAGACCCGCGCCGTCCGAGCCGGCGGCGGACATGGTGAGCTGCTGCTCCGCCCGCGCGCGGCGCCACCACAGCAGCTCCGCCTGCGCGGGGGGAACCGTCCGGCCCTCCGACGTCGGCACCGCCGCCGAGGCGCCGGAGCCGTCCGACGTCCCGGACAGGTGCCAGGTCAGGCCGGGTTTGCCGCTCACCCCGTCGCATTCCAGGATGTGGAACTCCTCACCGCGGGCGCGCACCGCGTGCTGCACCGCGATCGCGTGGAGGTCGTCGTGGAAAGACAGGGCCAAGATCATGCCGCGTCGCACATGTCGGAGCAGCAATGGGGCCCGCACCCCGTCTCACAGGCGTGGCCGGCCAGGTTTTCGGCGGAGATCTCAAGACCGGTGGTGGTCCGGAGGGCTTCCTCCCAGGCCTGCAGCTCCTGGGGTGAATTCAGCTCTACGAATCCGGTTGCCTGGGTGCTGAACACCACCGGCGGGGCGGTGCTGGTGAAATCGTCATGCTTCTGGTCCAGGGGCTCGCCAAGCTTGAAGCCGTTCATGACAGCCTCCCTCGGTTCTCTCGCCCCCCGAGTCTCGTTTCTGGATTCCTTCTCCTTCCACTGAACCACCGTTGTACCGAGGGCGCATCCAGCCGGCCGTCCCTGGTAGATGCTTCAACCAATGCTGGAAACCAGCGTGTTCGCGGCGCGAGAGGCGACGGCCGAAGCGTCTTCTGTCATCGTGAGCATGGGGCGAGTGCCCGCGCCGGCACAGGCGGTTCCGCCTGGGAACCGGGGTCGGCGGGTTCGTCGGCCGGGGACTCCGTTGCCCTCTTCGCGGCCTCGCAATGGGGTTCCCGGTCTCCGGAGCCGGCGTGACTTGAGCCCCTTGTCGATCGGGGCCGGAGAAATGGTGCCCGCGCTCAGGAGGCATTGACGTCCTCGACCCCGCCTCCCCCACGGCGGTCCTGCTGAAGCCGCCGACACGCTGGGACCTGTCGAGATGTTCCAGTTCAGCCCGGTGCCCCGCGGCGATGAAGCCGGTCCTGGACACCATCGGCACCGGCCTGCAAGATCCGTCATGGGGGTACTCGCTGTCGATCATCCGCGGTGACGTTGCCGAGATCGGCTGATCGTGTCGCCCCGATTCCCGTCGGACTGTGTCAGCTTCCTGTTCGCGGCGGCGCCGGTGCTCGCGTTGCGCTTGGGCTCATTCGCGGGGGCGCAGTACTTGTCGGCTGCATGGTCGGGTTTCGCCTTCTCAGCGCAGTTGCTCGGCCAGTCCGACGATGATGCCCTCCGGGCCGCGCAGGTAGCAGAGCAGATAGCTGTCCTCGAAGCGGGCGATCTCGCCGACGAGTTCGGCGCCGTGAGGGCGCAGGCGGGCAACGGTGTCCTCGATGTCGTCGACGGCGAACATGACGCGGTGCGTGCCCAGAACGTTGTGCGGCCGGTCGCGCGGCCCGGCGCTCGTCGCCGCGGGGCTGCGGTACTTCGCCAGCTCGAGCCGGCTGTGACCGTCCGGGGTCCGGACCATCGCGATGTCACAGCGGACGCCGTCGAGTCCCGTGCACTGGTCGGCGAAGAGGCCCTCGACCTCCGCCCTGCCCTCCAGCTCCATACCGAGTTCCACGAAGAACGCGATGGCGGCATCCATGTCCTCGACGACGATGCCGACGTTGTCCATCCGCTGAATCGCCATGCTGGCTTCTCCTTCTTCCTCGTGCGGCCGGTGCTGGCCGCTGATGTCCCTGGGACGGAGCCGGTGGCACGTTCTCGACATCCTCGGACCGTCGAACTCCGAAATACCCGGATCGCGCCTCAGACCGTTCCGGCTTCAGGGTCACCGGGGCTCCGTCGTGTCCGGTCAGTCCTGCGGTTGCGGCCGGTTTCCGCCGGACCCGGGCACGTCGGGGACTCGCTCCGCGACCTGCGTCCCGCCCCTGCTAGGCGGCCTGCTGATGCTAGCGGCCTTCGCCCGCAGCGCCCACGACACGTACGACGCGACATACGGAAGCACCTCCTTCCACGGCATCGGCGGCGTCTTCCTCCTCGGTGCCGGCTCCCTCACCACCACCGGCCCTGGCCCTGCTCATCGCCCGCACCCGCTACCACCGCTTCTTCCGCGACGGCCGCACCGCGGTCGCCGAGCTCCCCATCACCGAGGACTGACTCTCATGCGCACGCTCGCCATCGCCGCCACGCGGACCGACCCCGTACCCCACGACCTCGAAGCGAGCTGGCAGCGCTTCGCCCGACAGGTCCGCACGACCCGCGACCTGTTCCCCCAGGTCCAGCTCGTCGTCCCCGAACTCCTGCTCGCCGCCGAAGGCGCCCCGCTCCAGCCGGCGTCGGAGAACTGGACGGAACGGGCCGCCGTCTCGATTCCGGCCCGCTCACCGACCGACTGTGCACCCTCGCCGTCGAGACCGGTCTGTGGCTCGTCCCGGGAAGCCTCTACGAGCACGCCACGGACGGGAACCCCTACAACACCGCCCTCGCGATCTCGCCCGAGGGCGAGATCGTCGCCCGCTACCGCAAGGTCTTCCCCTGCCCCCCACCCGCGACCGTGAGATGGAACTCGTCTGTGCGCCAACGCCTGGACCAACCAGGTCCGATGTACGTCGGCGGCGGGGTTCCGCACACCGGACTGGATGAAGGGCGGTCCCGCGTACCCCGACGTGAACAGTGGCGCACGCCTTTCAGCCGGCGCGGTAGCGCCTCCTGGCCCGAGGAACCCGCGCATTTCCCGGCGGCGCGGTGTTGCACCCCGCTAACGTGGCGTAACTCACTGCCGTTGGGGGGCAGGCGGCCGGTAGCGACCGCCGGGGCGTGGTTCCACGTGGCCGAGCCCTGCCGTGCGGCGGTGTATCCGGTGGATGGCAGGCTTCGCCGCCTGGCGCCCTGATGCGCAGAGGAGCAGCGTGCAACGGCCGCTTCCCCAGGGGATCGAGTACCTCATCGAGCAGTTCGACACGTTCGCGGGAAACCGGGGTGCGAGCCGCCGGTTACCCGTGATGCTGCTGAAACGGGATGCCGCTTTCCCCGGGGCCGCACAGGCATCCACCGGGCGCACGGTCATCTCGGGGTACAGGGAGCGCCTCTGCGAGGAGGACCTCGACCGTGCGGTCGACCTCGTCCCCCATGCCCTGATCCAGGACGGTGACACCACCCCGCGGGACGCCGTTCCCGGCGAGGTAGCCGGCGGCGTGATCGAGCAGCACGTCGCCCTGCTGGACTCCATCGTCGAGCAGCTGGAGAGCACGATGCCCCCCGGCGCCGGGGAGCTGCGGCTGCCGCGGTTCCACACCTGCCGCGCCGCCCTGAACGTGTCGGTCGGCGCCGGGTCCACGGCAGCCAAACGGCGCCGGCTGCGCGACGAGCTCTACCTGCAGCTACTGCTCCGGCGCCCGCTGCTGGGCACACTGGCGCGCCTGGCCGGTGCAACCGGGGGCAACTTCCTGGTCAACATCTGGCTCTCCCTCTTCGAGCTCTTGGTCGTCGGGCTGCCCCGCCGGGTCTACGGCCTGTGGCTCAGCAGACCCCGCAGCCTGCGCTGGGTCGGCTCGCGGCGCCCCAAGGGCGCGAACTTCCTGCGGATGGCGCTGACCATCACCCCTTCCGGCACCTCCCGGAACAACCACGCCCTGATCCAGCGGATGCTGCTCATGGCCCTGCTGAACGACCTTTCCAGGGCGGCCGCGCCGTCCCGGCTCTCGGTCTACCGGGCCCGCCGGCGCTGGCCCTTCGTCCTCCTCCTTCCCGAGGTCGGCGAGGAGGGCACGCCCGTACGCCAACTGCTCGACACCTACGCGGACATCGTCCGCACCGAGCCGCCCGCGCCGCTGATGGTCCTCGGAGCCCTGACGGGTGAGCCGCCCTCCTACGCGCAGACCGTGCCGGCCGACCCCCGCAGCGTGACCGGTCTCGCCGACCGTGTGCACAGGCTGTACACCCGCGGCTCCTCATCGGCCGTGTACGTCGTCCCGCTGTCCGCTGACGACGACGACGGGCCGGCCGATCGCTGGCTGGAGACCAACCCGAAGGTCACCGTACGGGCGAACGGCCGCGGCGACTACGTACGGGCCGTGGCGGCCCCCGCCGTGGTGCTCGCCCTCGTCGCCGGGGGCCTGTACTTCTTCGAGCACGACACCGGAGTCTCCCCGTCGTGCCACAAAGTGAACACAGGAGAGATCGTCGGAGTCACCGACGGACAGGAGTGCCATCTGGGCATCCCGGGCCGGGACGACGAACTGCTCGCCCTGGAGGCGGTAGCGGCACAGCAGAACCACGCCGCCGTGACCAGCGGGCGCCCCTACCGGACCGTGGTGTTCTTCGCCCCGCTCACGGCCGAGCCCGGTGACTCCACCCCGGTGAGCATCCAGAGCCTGCGCGGCGTGCTCGCGGCCCAGGACCAGGTCAACGGACGCGAGGGCGACGTCGTCCAGATACGTCTGCTGATCGCCAACGCGGGGAAGTACTTCGCGTACGGATCTCAGAACGGTGCAGCGCCCGACGTCGCGAAGGAGATCGTCGATCGCAAGGACCGGGACAAGATCGCTGCCGTGGTGGGCATCACCCAGAGCCGCCCGTCCTCGTTCGCCGCGGTGGGGGAGATCTCGGCCGCGAGCATTCCGGTGATCGGCAATTCCGTCACGGGCAGCAAGATGGTGGACGAGCGGGCCCCCTCCTACTACTTCCAGGTGTCTCCCTCGAACGACCGCATCGCCGAGGTGATGGCCGAGTTCGCCGCGTATTCCGAGCAGATCGGTGAGGTGACGACGAGCAAGGACGGTGGCAGGACGGCCGTGGTGGTCTACGACCCGGACGACGAGTTCTTCAGCTCCGACCTCCAGCGCAAGTTCGCCGAGCACTACAAGGGCGGCAAGATGGTCACCGTCCCTTACTACGAGAACCGCAACGGACAGATCGTCTCGGAAGTGGCACGGGACATCTGCGCGGAAGTCCGGGCCTCCGGTGGATACATCCTGTACGCGGGCCGCTCGGGCGAGATGCCGGAGCTCTTCGACGCCCTCCAGGGGAGCGCGGACTGCCGGAAGGCGGACGGGAAACCGGTCGCCGTCTTCGCCGAGAGCACGGCCGCGACCTACATGCAGGACCCCGCGGACATGCTCAAGAAGCACTCCGTCCTGAAACCGTTCTACGTGATGCTGAACAACTCCACCGGCACGGAGAGCCCCGACAGCCCGTACTCCGAATTCACGGTCCGCTTCCGGACCGTCTTCAAGGACGGCTCGGTGCCGGAAGGGAACGCGGCAGGGGCGTACGACGCCCTTCGGGTGGCGTCCGAAGTGATCAACTCGGTCTACGCGCAGTACAAGACGCCGCAGAACAGCAGCGCCCCGTTCCAGCCGACGGACGTGTACGCGCGGCTCTCGAACCCGGGCGTCCAGAACTTCTCGGGCGCCTCGGGCCTCCTGTCGCTGGACAGCCGGCACAAGTACCCGCCGAACAAGGCGGTCTACGTCCTGGAGTCGCACATGGACAAGAGCGTGACGACATGGATGGCGTGCGGTCTGCTGCCCGACCAGCCACCGGGCATGAACAACCCCGCCACCTGGGGCCGCCCAGGCAAGACACGGCCTTGTCCCTAGACCGCGGAGCACGTCAGGTGTGAACGCCTCGCGGCCTGGGAGACGTGTGCTGCCACGAGGTCGGACGCAGTGCGGTCGACGGCCTCGTAGCGCCGGGTCTTTCACCCTGCGGGGCAAGGGTGTACCTGTCCTTGGGAAGGGGCGCCCCGTCGCCTTCGGAGACGGAGGCAGTCGAGGGCTTCCTCCTTCGACAGCGCGAATCGTTCCTGCGGTGAATGTCTGCGGCTGTGTGGGTGAGCGCAGCCCGTTATCCCCCCGGCGGAGGGGAGGAGGCCGGTAGAAGACGGGGGTCGTTCCGTCGTCCTGTGGGGTGTTGTGATGAGCCGAGGCTTGATCGTCGTGGATGTGCAGAAGGACTTCTGCGAAGGAGGCAGCGTTCCCGTCGCGGGAGGCGCGCAGATCGCCACCGCGATCGCCGACCTGGTGGAGCAGAGCGCGGACAGTGACTACCGGTACGTCGTGGCCACCCGCGACCACCACATCGACCCGGGAAGCCACTTCTCCTCGGAGCCGGACTTCAAGGACAGCTTCCCCGTCCACTGCGTCGCCGGAGACGAAGGCGGCGAATTCCACCCGAACTTCGCCCCTGTCGTCGCCGGCGGAAAGGTCCACGCCGTCTTCTTCAAGGGCGCGCACAGCGCGTCCAAGAGCGGCTTCGAAGGCGCGGACGCCGAAGGGACCTCCCTCGCGGACTGGCTGCGTGCACGCGGGGTGCGGGATGTCGACGTGGTGGGCATCGCGACCGACCACTGCGTGCGTGCGACCGCTCTGGACGCTGCCGCGGCTGGATTCGGAACCCGGGTACGCCTGGACTACTCGGTCGGCGTCGCGCCCGACACCATTGCCTCCACTCTGGACGACTTCCGCCGGGCAGGCATCGAGGTGTCCGGCCAGGGGTAGGCCGGGCGGACAGGACGACGCCCTCACCCTGCGGCGAGCCGTCTCTGCGGGACTGCGCCGCAAGGGCGCCGTTGAGCCGGCTGGACATGCTCGCGGAGTGGACCCTCCTCAGCAGCTACCCGGGGACACCGATGCCGCTGCCTTCGGCGGCTGCCGGGTAAGCGTGGCGATCATGTCGACTGGACTGGAGGGCGGTGTTCACCGTCCGGCCGGGTCGCCGAGCGGCGCGGTGAACCGCGGCCGCCAGCCTTCCTCCGTCAGCACCACCAGTTGGACCGCAGCCGCACGGGTGCGCAGAGGCAGCAGGCTGCCGACCGCAGCGCGGACCCGGGCGGAGGCCGTCGGATTGTCCGGACCCATAGCGACCGTGAGATGGGCGGCGGGCCGCGCCCCGAAGCGGCCTCTGTACGGGCGCAATTCGGGCCACTGGGCGCGGAACGCATTAACGATCGGTTGGAGTTCCGGAACGGTGACGGCGACGAAGCCGGACGCCGTCACAAGCTCCTCCAGAAGGAGGTCAGCTGCCGGAAAACTTGCCGCCAGGGAACGCATGCCCTTCTCGTCCTGGCCGGTCAGCGCGGATTCCGGCACGAACGGGTAGAGGAGCGAGACGTGCGCCGGCACACCATGACGCACCAGAGCCGGGTCGATACGCCGAGCCGCATCGAGGAGCGGGGTGGCATCGGGCAATACGACGACGACGGCAGTGGTCCCTGGATCTGGCATGCCGTCATCATCGCAGTCAGCGCGTAAGCCCCTGGCAGAGCCAGCCTCGTCGGCCGGGGTGGAGGTGGTGCGGTAGGCGAGAGCCCGGGCCGCCCAAGCGGCGCTTCACCAGCAAGATCCACCTGGCGGCCGCCATTTGCCTCCACCTCCATGTGCTCGACCGGACGGCCCTTGTGTCCTGAGTCGGAGATTCGTCGTCGGTCCGTGTGAGTCGTCCTGGACCGAAGATCGCGCCGGTGGTGGTGTCCGATGCCGAGCGGGCGATGTCGCAGTCGTGGGTGCGTCGTCGTTCGAGCCCCCAGTCGTTGGCCTGGCGGTCACTGAACGTCCCGGAGCGTGCGGACGGCCAAGCGATCGCGGAAGTCGCCCGGCGGCTGGCACCACCACGGACACGGTCCGCGTCCGGCGCCGACGCTATCTCGAACGCCGGCTGGACGCTCTGTGCGACGAGCCGTGGCCCGGCGTCCCGCGGAGGATCACCGACGCGGGCGTCGAACGGGTCGTCGTGAAGACGCTGGGGGAGACGTCGAGGGACGCAACCCACTGGTCCACGGTCGATGGCTGCGGCGACCGGGATGTCGCAGCCGGCGATCTCGCGTGTCCGGCGGGCGTCCACGGCCGTTCGTCTGGACAAAGACCGCCGACGAGATCCTCGAGAAGGTCGCCGCAGACCGCCGACGGATCTCCGACTCAGGACACTGGCTGCTGCTAAAGGCGTTTGGCGCTGCGCAGGGTGGCGGCGTAGTAGCCGTTGCCGTCGATGCGGGAGGCGCCGCCCTTGTCGCCGATGGTGGGACCGTTGGCCTCTTCCCGGCTCGATATGAAGATCTTGTGGCCGTCCGTGTCGTTGCCGAGGTACATGCCGGTGTGGTCCAGGCGCTCGCCGGTCCGCGCGTCGAGCTTGAAGAACACCAGGTCGCCCGGCTGCAGGACGTCGATGGAGGTCGGCCGGTCCTTCGCTGTGACCCCCTTGAGCGGAAGGATGTCCACTCCGACCTTCGAGCGTGCCATGCCGTTGGCGGTACGGGGCAGCCCGCTGCCGCCCGTGTCGGTCGCTGCCAGCGGGAAACGGCTGCGGTAGCCGAAGACGGTGCGGATGAAGCCGGAGCAGTCGACGGCCCGAAACTTGGGCTTCTCGGGCTGCTCCTTCGTGCCGTCGCGGAAGGTGTACGGGATGCCGAGGTAGTCGTAGAAGTCCGACTGCTCCAAGCGGAGGTCGTTGCCCACGGAGCCGTTGGGATTGATCGGGCCGAAGGCCGCGTCGCCCGCGTACGGGACGCCGGCCGCGTCCTTCTTGACGGGTGCCTGGTCGCCGTACTGGAAGGCGATCGCGAAGACGTCGTCCTCCTCGCTGCCGTAGTACTTCTTGAACCAGTCCTGGAACCACTGCTCGCGCTCCGCGCCGACGCGCCAGGGCTCGGGCAGCAGGCGGACCCAGGTGTCGGTGACGACGCGGGTCTGCGTGGTGGCCGGCTCGGTGAAGGTGCGGCTCTTGCCGGTGAGCGTCGCCGTCCGGGCCCCGTCGGTGAACGTCGCGAGGACGGCGCCGTCCCCGCTGCGGAGCACCGAGCGCTGCGGGTTCTTCAGCCGCTCCCACTTCTGGGTGCCGTCCTGACCGCCCTTGGCGCCGCCCTTCGCCGCCTGGTCGGTTACGCGCATGACGGCGGGGGCCTGGGCCTGCTCCTCCGTGCGCAGCTCGTAGGTGAAGTACGCGCTGGCGGCCAGCAGGCTCGTCACCACGAGGGCGTGCAGGACGGGACGGGCGCGACGGGCGGGTTTGGCGGTCATCGTGGCTCCGGGCGGTACGGCAGGCGGTGCGGGTGGTCGGGCGTGGCGTCGGGTCGGGCGTGGTGTCCGTCAGGCGTGCGGCAGAAAGCCCAGCAGGATGCCCGACGTCAGGACGACGTACGTCATGAGGGTCGCGGACCCGGTGGCGAGGAGCGTGGCGCCCTTGGGCTGGCGGACCAGCTGGTAGGCGATCAGTCCCGGGACGATGAAGCCGAGGGTCTGGTTGGCGTACAGCAGGGGGAACTTCATCTGCAGCACGATGACCACCGTGGCCTGCAGGAGAACGCCGATGAGGACGACGGCCGCGAACAGCCGCTTGCCGTAAAGGATCACGAACTTCTGCGTGACGAGCGTGAGCACGTACGTCAGGACGGTGATGCCGACGACGAGGGCCGCCCGCTGCAGGTCCTCGATGAGGGTGAGGGCGAGCCAACCCGGGGTGATCATGCCGCCGGGCGAGAGATTCGTGGTCAGGTAGCACAGCAGGGAGAAGAGCAGGCCCAGTGCGATGCCGATCGCGGCGATCTCGGGTGTGAGGACTGCGGGGATCAACGGGGCTCTCCTGGATAGGGCTGTTGCGGGTCGTGCCACTGCGGGTCGTGCCACTGCCGGTCGTACGACCGCGGTTCGTCTGACTGCTGGTCGTACGGATGCGGATACTGGGCCGGCGCGTACGGCTGGGGCTGCGGGTACGGCGGCTGCTGCTGGTATGGGGTTCGCGCGTACTGTGCCGGGCCCGCGTACGGCTGATCCCCCACGTACTGCCTGGGCACGGGCGGCTGCGCGTACCGCGCCTCCTGCGCGGCGGTGAGGTCCGCGTACGGGTCGAGGTGCGGGATGTACTGCGGCTGCTGCGGCTGCTGCGGCCGGTCCTGCCCGGGCGGCTCGGGCGCGGGCTCGTCCTCGAACCCGGGGAGCTCCGCGAGGTGCTCCAGCAGGATCTCCCCCTGACCGTGAATGTTGCCGATCGCGACCAGCGAGGACTCCTCGCCCAGGTGGCCGAGCAGCTCGTGCATGAACTCCTCGCCGTCGCGCTGGTCGCCGCCGAGGTCGACGGCGCGCGAGCGCCACTCGGCGGGGATCGCGTCAATGGCGCTCTTGGCGGGGTGCCCGATCACGAAGACCTTCTCGGGCATCAGGTCGGGAACGATCTGGCCCATCTGGCCGTTGCGCTCGACCCGGTCCGGCCGGCAGTTGATCACCACGTGCAGTGGACGGTCGACGGCCCCGAGGTCGAGGAGCTGGTTGATGTTCATCAGCGTGGACTCGGGGTCGTTCGCGGCGAAGACGTTGGCGAAGCGCACCCGCTTGCCACCGGGTGCGACGTACCGTTCCACGGAGAGTACGCCCGGGTCGGGCGGGGCGTCGTACATCCCCTGGAGGGCGGTATCGCGGTCGACGCCGAGCAGCTCGGCGACGGTGAGCGCGATGGCGACGTTCTCCTTGAAGGTGAACCAGCTGAATCCGCGCAGCTCCTCGTCGCTGACCGTGTCGGGGTCGGCGTAGATGAGCCTGCAGTCGCGCGCGTCCGCCTCCTGCTGGAGGACGTGGAAGCGTTCCTTCTCCGCGGTGACGCAGATCCCGCCGTGCGGCATCGACCGCGACAGGGAGCGCCCGATGTCGTCGAGGGTCGGTCCCATCTCGGCGACGTGGTCCTCGCGGACGTTGCACAGCACGCCGATGGTCGACTGGATGAGCTTGGACTGGTTGATCTCCTGGAGTGCCGGCATGACCGCCATGCATTCCATGACCAGCGCGTCCGGTTGGTAGGCCGCGGCGCGTCGGACGATCCCGATCTGTTCGACGACGTTGGCGATGCCGAACTTGCGGTAGACGGGTTCCTCGGTGGCGTCGGGGTGGATGAAGCGGGCCGCGGTGCCGGTGGTCTTGGCGACCGTGCGCAGTCCGCCGCCGCGCAGTGCTCCGGCGCAGAGCCGGGTGATGGAACTCTTGCCGCGGATGCCGTTGACGAGGACCCGGTGGGGTATCCGGTCGAGGTTGGCGTAGTGGCGTCGTTGCTCGACGATGCCCGCGACCAGCATGCCCAGGCAGCAGACGAGCAGCACGCAGTAGAGGAAGAGCACGGCGGATCAGTTCCTTCCGGCCGGGGTGGCGCGGCCGGGCGTCCGGCCGGTGCCGCCGCCGGCGTCCCGCTTGCGCTGCTCCTGCAGCTGCTGACGGATGATTTCGAGGCTGCGGGTGACGGCGCCGACCTCGTCGTGGTGGGTCGGGTAGAGGACGGTGCGACGGTCGCCGTCGGCGAGGGCCTCGGCCCGCTCGGCGAGGGTGCGCAGCGGTCGAACCACGATGATGTGCAGCCAGCCCAGGCAGGCCGCCGCGCCGGTGAGTCCGAGCAGGCCGGCCAGGACGGTGCGGTTCTGCGCGGTGTACGCGGCGATCTCCAGGCCCTTGGCGGGCTGCAGCGTGACGACCGTCCAGCCCAACGGCTGGGCCACTCCGCCACCGGTCATGGGCGCCGCGGCGGCGATGGAGGTACCGCCGTGACGCAGCACGCTGCTGCGGGGGCCGGGGCCCTTGCCGCTCTTCTGGTTGGCGCTGGTCACCAGAGCGTCGAGCTCGGCGTCCGGCAGCTTCGTGAAGGCGCGGTAACCGCTGTTGGAGCCGATGACACGGTGCTTGGCATCGACCACGCGGACCTCGCCCATCCCCGGCCGCCTGAGCAGCGCGTTGATGAAGTCCATGCGCAGCTCACCGACCACGACCGCGCCACCGAGCGCGGGCGCCTCGGCGTACTCGGTGATCACGGGCTCGTGGCCGCTGTCGATCACGGTCACCGGTTCACGGGAGGCCGCCTTGGCGCCACTGTGGTGGGGCGTGCCGCCGGCCCGCGCCATGACGCTGCCGTCGGACTTCAGGACGTAGAGCGATTCGTAGCGCGCGTGCTCGCTGCGGGTGCGTTCCAGTACGGCTGTCAATTCGGCGGGGGTGGCCTTGGCGGTGAGGATTGAGGCGACGGAAGCGAGGTCGGCGTGGCCTTCGTTGAGGGCCCGCCGCGCCCGGTCGGCGAGGGTGTCGGTGCGCTCGCGCTGGTCGTCGACGATCGTCTGGGGCACCTTCACGGAGGTGCCCGCGCGGTTGAGCGTCAGCAGGAGCGGCGCGGACCACACCAGCAGGAGGACCGCGCACACCGCGAGCAGGGCGCGCGTTCCGATCCGGCCGCGGCGACCCGGGCGGGGGCTGTCGGTGGGCGCGCCGGACTCCCCGAGCGACTGGCGGCGCAGTCGGTCGAGGGCGGCGCCGATGCGGGCCGCTTCGCCGTACTTCGGGAGGGTGACCGGGCGGTGCAGGTCACCGCGGCCGATCCGGCGGCTCTCCAGGAACAGTTGGAGCAGTGGGCGCTGCACGGTGACGACCAGCAGGGCGACGGCGAGCGCCCCGAGGACGAGCAGGGCGCCGGCCGCGGCGAGCCAGAAGAAGGAGTCGCCGACGGCGGAGCGCTGTTCGGTGACGCTGACGAACGAGACGACGGTGAGGCCGAGGGCGGTCGCGTCGGTGCTCTGACCGGGCGCCGGACCGGCGAGTTTCGCGTAGCCGGCCACGGAGCGGTGACCGGACGCGGTGTCCCCGAGCAGGCTGCCGCTGACGCCGGGGAAGCCGCCGGAGCCCGGCTCCTTGGACTGCAGGGGGTGCTGCCTGGCCTTCTGCGCCGTGGTCTTCGCGAACGCGTCGAGCTGCTTGCGCTCGCGCCCCGAGCTGCCGACGCCGCTGCTGTCCAGGACATGGCCGGCAGCGTCGAGGACGGCGATCGCGCGTCCCTGGCCCAGGCTGACACCCGGCACCTTCAGACTGCTGGAGGCCACCAGGAGCTGCTGCGGGTGGCCCTGCCAGGAGAGCAGGGCGAGGGTGAGGAGGCGGGTCTCGCCGTTTTCGAGCCGCACCATGCGGGGGGCGAGGCCGTTGGGGGCGTTGAGGGTGGTGAGGTCGAGGGCCGTCAGGGGGAGGTTCTCGCCGCGCTGAGCCTCGAGCCGTCCCGACTTGATCTCGATCACGGCCGTGCCGCGCCATTTCTGGTACACGTTGCCGAGCTTGTCGAGCACCGAGTCCGGCGAGACCGGCTCACCCGCGGTGAACAGGGAAGCGGTCCGGCCCATGTCGGTGACGCTCTCGTCGAGCGAGGCGCGCAGGGCGATGGCGCCGTCCTCCGCGAAGTGCTGCTGGGAGGTGAGGACGGCGGGCGGTACGGTTCCCTTGCCCACGTGGCCGAGCTGGAACGCGGTGAGGGCGGCGAGGGCCAGCAGCAGGGCGGACAGGGCTGCGATGGGTGGGCGGATGCCGCCCAGCAGGGACATGTCCGCTCTACGGCGCGCACGGCGCCGCCGCCTCGGTCGCGACGCGGCCAACGCAGGCTCCTCTTCGTTTCGTCCTGGAGCCGGTGTGGCCGAGGGGGATGGCGCAAGGGTAACCGGAGAGCGCCGCTCCGCTATTTTCATATGACTATGAGCGCACCATCGACCCAGCGAATAACAATTGCGATACTATGTGGCGCGATTGCTCTGCTTTGTGCCGTTTTCGTGCTTTTTGCTGCAAGGCCGGACGGAACGCCTCCTCCTCGGCAGGCCGCCCCCGCGCCCCAGTCGACCGCAGACAACGACCTCGTGCGGCGGATCGCCCGCTTCACCGCCGGCTTCGGCGAACACGGGGGCTACCGCGTCCCCACGAGCGGGGAACGACAGGCGCTCACCCGGGGCGTCGCCCTCCTGCTCGACGGCGATCAGGACGCGGCGCGGACACAGCTCGCCACCGTCGACTTCGCCCTGCACACCGTGACGGACGGCCTGAGCGGGCGCCGGTACGCGGAAGTCGCGGACGCGGTGAGCGAATCGGGCCGCGACAACCGGGGCTGGGGCCGGGTGTACGTGGACCTCGACCATCGCCCGCGCTGGTCGGTACAGGTCCCCCACCCCATCGCCGACGCCCGCACCGAGCTCTTGGGCGCACGGGTGCTCCGCGGGGCGCCGGGCGGGGTGATGGTGATCGCCGGGGCCCACCGCAACGCGGGCCGGGACGGCGCGGCGGACATGGCCCACCGCACGGACTCCGTCTTCCACGGCGTGGTGGGCGAGCTGATGCGGCGCGACCTCCCGGGGATCCAGCTGCACGGCTTCGCCAACGAGTCGTTTCCGGGCCGCGACGCGGTGGTGTCCACGGGCGCCGGCGACAGGGCCACAGCGGACGCCAGGGAGTTGACCGCGGCGCTGCGCCGCGACGGCCGCCAGGTCTGCACGGCTTACTCCGAGCGGTGCCGGCTCTCGGGAACGGAGAACGAGCAGGGCCAGGTCGCGGCCGGCGATGATGTCCGTTTCCTGCACCTCGAACTGAACCGGACGGTCCGCGGGGACGACGCGGGACTCGACCGCACCGCGGCATCCATCACGATGCTGACCGACCGCTGGTCCCGGAGCTGACCCGGAACCTCGTTGACGACGGGCTGGCTTTGTCCATGTCCACCGGTTCTGGCTCAACTTCCGTGAAGTCGAGCCGATCCTCGGTGTCCGAGGTCAGCGAGCCCGGGAACAGACAGGTCGACGGCTTACTCCCCGTGAGGGACGGATCCGGTCGCCGCGGCTTCACAGAAGTCGTGTCAGAACCTCGTCGGCCGCTCGCGGGCCGAATCAAGGACAGCCGAACTCGGGCGGCAGTGCTCTTCGGGTCAACGCAGCAGCACGTCGCAGGTGGACGCGAAGAGCTCGCCCGTCTTACCGCCGTTACCGCCGTCGGGGGTGTCGGGGCCGCCGTGACCGCCCCAGATGTGTACGACGGCTTGTTCCAGGGGTAGTCGGCGAGCATCCGGGCGGCGCCCGGCACCACCTCCTGCCAGACACGTCACCACGGGCAGCGGACGGAACGGCTTCGCTCGGCGCTGTCCGGCACCGGCCTGGCCGTGGCCGGCCGGGCCGGTGCCCGCATGGCCCACGTGCTCGGTGTCGGTGTCAGCCGTAGTACGGTCCTGCGGCTGGTCGGCGCCCTGCCGGAGCAGGAGGCCGTCCTTCCAGCGAGCCGCCCGGGTCGGCGGCCGTGCCCTGAATGACCCGTGTTCGAGGGCCGGGACCGCTGGGGCCGATCGGATGCCGTTCCCCTGATCGCAGCGTGGGTCGACCGGGTCTGGCGCAGACCCCTTCGGCACCACGAGGATGGATGGCATCCGTATGTCATGGACCGTGCACAAGGAGAAGGGCGACGAGACTATGAACAGATCCGTCTCCATGGCTTTGGGCCGGGCGAGCCTCGCGCTCGGCGTGGCCCTGGCGTCGACCGTGCTCTGCACCACCGTGAGTGCGGCAGCGCCCGGGGGCGTGAGCGGGGCCGCGGGTACGGACTCCGTTGCGCGAACGGTGGACGAAAGCGCCTGCCCTGTCGTGTACTTCGACTTGGGCGAGACCCTCGTGCACACCGCCGACGATGGCAGCATCGCCTATCAGTCCGGAGCGGCCTCTTATCTGCGCGCCCTGCGCGAGCGCCACATCAGAGTCGGCCTGATCACCAACGTTCCGCCCTCCTGGGGAACGACCGATGCCGAGCGTGCCGCCAGGTTGAAGAAGGAAGTCGACTCTGCGTGGAAGGACTCCGCGCCCTTCGCCTGGAAGGACTTCGCCGGTCGGATCTTCACCCCCCGCACCGAGGCGGAGCGCAAACCGGCTCCCGTTCTCTGGCAGCGCGCGAGGGCCGAGTCAGGGCACTGCCGGCTCGTCTTCCAGGCGGAGACGGCCGAAGAGGTCGAGGTCGCCGCCTCGCTGGGCTATGTGCCGTACCAGGTCGGACAGCCCCACCGGCCCCCGTTCCTCCCGGTCGGTCTGGTCCGACTCCTCGCCGACCGCTCCTACTGACCGTAGTGGCAGACCTGACCTGCCGTCACTGACGCCAACCGGCTCACGCCGAGGGTAACGAATCCCTGCTGGCGCTGCTCGAAGCGTCCGAGGTCTTCCGGGGTCAACGAAGGGCGCATCACCGACGTCAAGCTGCAGAAACGCCTCACTGCCGCCGGTGGACTCGGGGACTGTCGGACCGATTCGTACTACGCCTCTCCGGAGCAGCGGTACGCGCGCCAGACCCACCGCCGGTTCGGCGCGGGCGACGAAGGACGACCGCAACACGGGTTTTGCAGTCGCCGTATCCCGGCGCTGCTTCAGGCGGGTTCCCCAGGGCAGGCGCGAAGATGTGCAGCGAGCCCCCGACGATGTGGAGCAGCCTTGTGACCCTCTGCCCAAAGCCCCGGCAGCCGGGGCGGACTCCTTATGAGAGGGCATCGGACTTCGTGACAGCGGTCCTGATCTTCCTCCGGGACAACGTGCTGCTGGACGAGCCGCTGCGGCCGGAACACATCAAGCCGCGGCTACTCGGCCACTGGGGCACCTGCCCCGGCGTCACCACCATTTACGCGGCCCTCAACACCCTGATCCGGGAGCGCGGAGCCGACGTCCTGCTGGTCACCGGGCCAGGCCACGGCGCCCCCGCCCTGCACGCCAACCTGTGGCTCGAAGGAACCCACGAGGAATACGACGCGGCCCTGGTCAGGACCGGCGCCGGCCTGCGCGAACTGGCGCGACGCTACTGCGCCCCGGACGGCTTCCCCAGCCACCTCTCCCCGGCCGTACCCGGCACCCTCCACGAAGGCGGTGAACTCGGCTATGCCCTCGCGACCGCGTTCGGCGCCGCCCTGGACGCCCCCGACCGGATCGTCGCCTGCGTCGTCGGTGACGGTGAAGCCGAGACCGGGCCCACCGCCGGCGCCTGGCACTCGAACAAGTACCTCGACCCCGTGACCGGGGGAGCGGTCCTGCCGTTTCTCCACCTCAACGGCTTCAAGATCTCCTCGCCGACGGTCTTCGCGACGATGACGGACGAAGAACTGACCGCCCTCTTCCGGGGCTACGGCTGGGACCCGCGCATCGTGGACATCACCGCAGACCCGCCCGGCGAACCTCTGGCCGCTGCGGTCCTCGACGCCCACGACAGCATCCGCGACCTCCAGCACCGCGCCCGCACCGGCGACCGGCCGGTCCGCCCCGCCTGGCCCGTGATCGTGCTGCGCAGTCTCAAGGGACAGGGCGCCCCGGCCGAGGTCGAGGGCAAGGCGATCGAGGGCACCTTCCACGCCCACCAGGTGCCCCTGCCCGATGTACGCGAAGACCCGCAGCAGCTGCACGCCCTGGAAGCCTGGCTGCGCTCCTACCGGCCCCAGGAGCTGTTCGACGCCGGGGGCCGGCCCACCGCGGAAGTCCTCGCCGGCATCCCGGAGGGCGACGCCCGCATCGGAGTCCAGCCCGCCGCGAACGGCGGAAGGCTGCGCCGTCCCCTCGACCTGCCACCACTGGGTCCGCACGCCGTTCAAATGGCGAACGGACCCGGGACGGCTACGGCGAGCCCCACCCGAGTCCTCGGCGACTGGCTGGCCGACCTCATGCGCGCCACCGCCGCCCGCCGGGACTTCCGCATCGTTTCCCCGGACGAGCTGGCCTCCAACAAGCTCGACGCCGTCCTGGGGGCCAGCGGGCGCGCATACGTCTGGCCGGTCGAGGAATACTCGGAGGACCTGACCCGGTCCGGCCGGGTGATGGAGATGCTGTCCGAGCACAACTGCCAAGGCTGGCTGCAGGGGTACCTGCTCACCGGTCGGCACGGCCTCTTCCCCACCTACGAGGCCTTCGCCGCCGTCGTGGACAGCATGGCCAACCAGTACGCGAAGTGGCTCAAGATGTCCCGCGAGATCTCCTGGCGCGCCCCCGTCAGCAGCCTCACGTACCTCCTCAGCAGCGAGGGCTGGCGCCAGGAGCACAACGGCTACAGCCACCAGGGCCCCGGATTCATCAACAACCTGCTGAACAGGAAGAGCACCGTCACCGGGGTCTACCTGCCGCCCGACGCGAACACCCTGCTGGTCACCATGGAACGGCTCCTGGACGAAACCGGGAAGATCAACGCCGTGGTCGCGGGGAAGCACGACGCCGCCCAGTGGCTCGATCTCGACGCCGCCCGTGCCCACTGCCGGGCCGGCGCGTCCGTCTGGGAGTGGGCGAGCACCCACGGGGGCACGGACCCGGAGGTCGTCCTCGCCTGCGCCGGAGGCATCCCCACCGTAGAGTCGCTGGCCGCCGCCGACCTGCTGCGGCGCGACCTGCCGGAGGCGAGGGTCCGTTTCGTCAACGTGGTCGACCTCTGTGCGCTCGCCCCGCCGGACCGCCACCCCCACGGGCTGCCGGAGAAGGACTTCCGCGCCCTGTTCGGCGAGACGACCCCGGTCGTCTTCGACTTCCACGGCTACCCCTCGGCCGTGCACCAGCTGCTCCACGGGCGCCCCCACCCCGACCGGTTCCACGTGCGCGGATACGTCGAGGAGGGCACCACGACCACCCCGTACGACCTGCTCGCCCTCAACGGCACCACCCGCCACGACATCGCCGAAACCGTCCTGGAGCACCTCGGGGAGCATGCCGGCAGGTCCCGTGAGCTCGCCGAGAGCTACGCAAGCCATCGCGATCTGCTCCGGCGGGAACTGCGCCGCACGGGCGAGGATCCGCGCGAGATCACGGCATGGAGGTGGTCCTCATAACCCGGCCGGCCGCCGGCCCGGTCACCGGCCCGGTCCTCGTCGTCGACACGGGCTCCTCCAGCCTCCACCTCGCCGTGGTGGACGAGCGGGACCGAGTCCTCACCGGCCGCGACTTCGAGGAACCACCCGACGACAGGGCCGGGTCCGCGCTGACGGAGTTCCTCGCCCAGAGTCCGCCGGTGATCGCCTGCGGCCACCGCGTCGTCCACGGCGGCCCCCACCTCCGGGAGCCGGCCGTCGTCGACGCCGGCGTACGCGCGTGGCTGGAGGCGGCCGCCGGGCTCGCCCCGCTCCACATGCCGCCCGCCCTCGCCGTCCTGGACGTCGCCCGCCGGCTCCTGCCGGACGTTCCGCACGTGGCCTGCCCGGATACCGCCTTCCACAGCCGGCTCTCCGAGCCCGCCCGTACGTACGCCGTCCCACGGGAGTGGACGCGGCGCCACGGCCTGCGCCGCTACGGCTTCCACGGCCTGTCGTACGCCTACGCCCTGCGGCGCACCGCCGAACTCCTCGCCCGCCCCGCGGCGGAACTCCAGCTGGTCATCACGCATTTGGGGGGAGGGTGCTCCGCCTGCGCCGTCCGCGAAGGCACGAGCGTCGACACGACCATGGGCCTCACCCCGCTGGAAGGACTGCCGATGAGCAGACGCAGCGGCAGCGTCGACCCGGGGATGCTTGTGTGGCTGCAGGCTGAAACCGGTGTCGGACCCCGACGCCTCGGCGAGATCCTCACCCGCGAGTCGGGCCTCCTCGGGGTGTCCGGGACCTCTGGCGACACCCGCGATCTCGTCCGCGCCCGCGAAGCCGGGGACGCCGACGCCGCGCTCGCCCTCGACGTGTTCACCCTCGGGGTGCGCAGGGGCATCGCCAGTGTCGCGGCCTCCCTCGACCGGGTGGACGCCCTGGTCTTCACCGGAGAGATCGGCACGGACCAGCCCGAGGTACGGGAAGCCGTGGCCGCCGGCCTGAGCGTGCTGGGCATCGGGGGCGGTCTCGACCCGGCGAACCCTTCGGAACCCGCCGTCGTCAGCCCGTCCGACGCGTCCGTGCCCGTCCTGGTGGTGCCGACGGGCGAGGTCCCCCAAGTCGCCCGCGAAACCCGCTCCTGCCTGAACCGGCAGGACTGACAACGGCGCAGCGGTTCGCCGCAGGGCCGCGTGTATGACAGTCGCTCGTTCCGTTGTCCTGTTCGCCGTTGCAGAAGTAGTCGCAGCAGCGCGAGACCCGGCGGCGGTCGCCGTCACTCGTGGACCCTGCCGGTTCAGGCTGGACCGGGGCGGGCCGCTGGCGGGGGCCGCCCCGCCGGGTCTTCGGGGCGGCCGACCCGACGTCGCGTCTGCTGGGTGGCGGGGGTTACTGGCCTGCTGTCGCGGCGGGGATGTCGACGCGGGCGGCCCTGCGGGCGGGCCAGATCGAGGCGAGCAGCGAGCCTGCCAGGGCGATCAGGATGGTGAGGGCGAGGCGGCCCCAGGGCAGGACCAACTCGTAGCCCGCCACGTTCGCTTGGAGGGTGCGTCCCAGTGCCCAGCCGAGGAAGACGCCCATGACCGTGCCGAGGGTCGCGCCGAGCGCGCCGAGGAGCAGGGCTTCCAGGCGGATCATCCGGGTCACTCCGGCGCGGTCCAGACCGAGGGCGCGCAGCGTGCCGAGCTCCTTGCGGCGTTCGAGGACGGACATGGCGAGGGTGTTGGCGATGCCGAGAGCGGCGATCACCAGGGCCATGCTCAACAGGGCGTAAAAGGCATTGAGTTGGTCGCCGATGCCACGGCTGTCCTGGGTGCGGATGGCTGCCTGGTCGAGGACGCTCAGTGTGGGATTGTCGCCAAGGGCGTGGGTGACGCCCGCGAGCGCGGCCGGGCTGGGTCCGCCGTCCGTGGCGACGAGGATCCCGGCGGTGCTCGGGGTGGAGTCGTAGCGGGCGACGAGGGAGTCGGGTGCGGTGATGCTGGGCATCAGGTCGCTCTGCTCGTCCGCCTGGTAGATGGCGCCGATGGTGACGTTGCCGCGCTGGTCGTGCTGCCTCTCCAGGCGCAGGGTCTGCCCGATGTGCCAGCCCGCCTGCTCGGCCTTGAAATCGGCCACGGCGATCTGGCCCTCGGCAAGGCTGGCGAGGGAGCCGTCGACCACGTCGTACCGCAGCAGTTTGCCGATGGTGGCGGGGTCGACGCCGGTCAGGACGGACTCGCTGCCGCCCAAGCGGTATCCGGTGGACTGGTTGAGCGGGCTGTACGTGGCGCCGGCCAGCCTCTTCAGGGGCGCGGCGGTGGCGGGGCCCATCCGTCGGCCGCCCACGGACTTCACCACGTAGTCGGCGCTGAGGGCGTGGGTGGTCGCGCGGTCGAGGTACCGGGTGGCCGAGGCCCCCAGGACGGACAGGCCCGAGGCGAGGGTGAGGGCGATGGCGAGCGCGGCAGCGGTGGCGCCGGTGCGGCGCGGGTCGCGCACGGCGTTACGGACGGCGAGGTCGCCGTGCACCGGGGCCAGGCGGGTCAGCAGCGGCCGGAACAGGCTGACGACCGGCCGGGACAGCAGCGGTATGAGGCCGATCGTCCCGGTCAGCGCGATGGCCGCGCCGAGGCCGATGACGGTCCGGGCGTCCTTCCCGGTGGTGAGGGCTCCGTACACGACGGCGGCGGTGCCGGTGAGCACCAGTGCGGCCCCGAGGCCGGTACGCAGGGAGCCGGGGCGTGCGGGGGCCGTGTGCTCGGCGGCGCTGAGCGCGGCGACGGGCGGGATGGCCATGGCCCGGCGGATCGGGAGCCATGCGGCGACCATGGGCAGGAGGATGCCGGCCAGCACGGAGCTGATCACGGTGGTCGGGGTGAGGACGAGCGGCGCGGCCGGGGCGTCGGCGAAGAGGGTCTGGAGCAGGGCGGCGACCCCGGTGCCGACGGCCAGACCGGCCGCGGAGGCGGTCGCGCCGACGAGGAGGGACTCGGTGAGCAGGATGCGCCGCACCTGCTGGCGGGTGGCTCCGACGGCCCGCATCAGGGCCAGCTCCCTGGTGCGCCGGGCGACCAGCATGGTGAAGGTGTTGGAGATGAGGAAGGTGGCGACGAACAGGGCGACCGCGGCGAAACCGACCAGGATCTGGCGCATGGTGGTGGTGCCGCTGGTGGCGAGGTTCGCCTTGATCTGGGCGAGCCGGACCCCGGTGACCGCGCTGGTGCCCTTGGGCAGCACCGATTCGACGCGGCTGAGGAGCTGCGTCACGTCGGTGCCGGGCGTGGCCGTGAGTTCGATGTTCTGGTAGCGGCCGGGTTCGAGGAAGAGCTGCTGGGAGGTGGCGCCGGCGAACAGCGTCAGGCTGCCCCCGGTGGGGAGCTTGGTCCCGTCGGTGCGGAAGATGCCGCTGAGGGTGTAGGAGGCGGCGCCCTTGTCCGTGCCGACGCGCACGGTGTCACCGACGCGGTAGCCGCCCTTGGCGGCGGTGGCCGCGTCGAGGGCGACCGTGTCGTTGCCGGTCGGGCCGGAACCCTTGGTGAAGTGGTACGCGGGGTCCTTGCCGTCCGCCGCCGGGGCGAAGTTGCCGCCCTGGGCGTCCTTGCCGTTGCCGAGGGGCTTGCCGTCGCGGTCGGCTACGGCGGCGAAGCCGTCGACCCGGCCGGCGGCGGCGGCGACGCCGGGGAGCTCGGCCAGCGAGGTCGCGGTGCGGGCGTCGAGGTCGCCCGGTCGGCCGCCGTTCGCGGAGTCGGCATCGGCGGAGACGTTGACGGCGATGCGCGCGTAGCCGTCGGTCGCCTCGGCGGCGGTGGCCTGGCTCAGGCTGTCGCCGTAGACGAGGCTGCCGGTGATGAAGGTGACGCCGAGCATGACCGCGAATGCGGTCATCAGCAGGCGGGTCTTGTGCGCGGACACGTTGCGCAGGGCGGTACGGAACATGGGGAGCGGATCCTGGGAGGCGGGCTCGACGGAGGCGAGCGGCTGGCTGGGGCGGTGCCGGTGCACGGGCTGGTCGTCAGCTGGTGCGCGAGCGGGTGTCGAATTCCTTCATCCGGTCCAGGACCCGTTCCGGGGTGGGCTGTGCCATCTCGTCGACCGGGCGGCCGTCGGCGAGGAAGACCACGCGGTCCGCGTAGCCGGCGGCGACCGGGTCGTGGGTGACCATGACCACGGTCTGGCCCAGTTCGCGCACCGAGTCGCGCAGGAAGCCGAGGACCTCGGCTCCGGCGCGGGAGTCGAGGTTGCCGGTGGGCTCGTCGCCGAAGATGATCGCGGGCCGAGAGGCCAGGGCACGGGCGACCGCTACGCGCTGCTGCTGCCCGCCGGACAGCTGCGCGGGCCGGTGGCCGAGGCGCTGGGAGAGGCCGACCATGGAGACCACGCGGTCCAGCCACTGCTGGTCGGGGCGACGACCGGCGATGGTCAGCGGCAGCGTGATGTTCTCCAGGGCGTTCAGCGTCGGCAGCAGGTTGAACGCCTGGAAGATGAAGCCGATCCGGTCGCGGCGCAGCGCGGTGAGCTGCCGGTCGCCCAGCGTGCTCAGTTCGGTGGTGCCGACGCGCACCGAGCCGGAGCTGGGCGAGTCGAGCCCGGCGGCGCAGTGCATCAGGGTGGACTTGCCGCAGCCCGACGGACCCATGATCGCGGTGAACTCGCCCTCCCGGAAGGCGATGCTGACCCGGTCCAGGGCGACGACACGGGTGTCGCCGCTGCCGTAGACCTTGGACAGGCCGGTGGTGGCGGCCGCGATGCCGGTCGTCGTACGCAGCTCGTGCGTGGCAACTGAGTGGGCGGTCACAGGGGACTCCTCTTCGCGTGCGGAAGGTGCACTTCGAAGGGTGTCCGGGGAACGTATCGGGGGTGTGGGTCGCCGGGTACCGGGGTCCGCTTAGCCGCGTATCGGTTCTGTAGCAGCGAGGCGACCCGTACGGCGAGGGGGCGAATGTCCGCGGCCCGCGGAGGCCACGAGTCCGGTGGGCCTCGAAGCCTGAGGGGGAGTGGCGGCGTAGTTCACCGTATCCGCTTGCCACGGCTCGTTCGGTGGCGGCGAGGGAGGGCCGAGGCACTGCGAGGCCATCCACCGGCATACGCCGAACGGCCTTGGACCATTCGTCGGGGGGTTGGGGGTCGAGGGGCGGACCGTGGCCCGGCTCGTACCGGGGAGTGCGCGCTGCGCTGCGCCAGACGGCGCCAGGGACCAGCCGCCGGGTGCCGTGCACGTCGGCGTACGCGGCCCACGGCACGTTGCGCCCGCCGGGGTGCTGGTGCCGGTCTTCAGCCGGACGACGCCTGGCCGAGGAGCCGGTCGGTGGTGTGCGCCTCGCCCCCGTCCGCCTCGGAACCGGCACTCCGGCGAGCGAGGAGCCGGGCGACGTTGCCGCCCGAGGCTCCCTTTCGTATCGGTCGTGTGCCAGGGACCGGGAGGTCAGGCCGGCAGGCGCAGGGTGGCGACGGCACCGCCGTCCGGGGCGTTGTCCAGGCGCAGTTCGGCGCCGAGGAGCCGGGCCTGGCCAAGGGCGATGGTCAGGCCCAGGCCGTGGCCCGAGCCGCGCTCCGTCGCGCCCGTGTGGAAGCGGCGCGGGCCGTCGCGCAGCAGGTCCGGGGGGAAGCCGGGGCCGTGGTCACGGACGACGACGGTACGGCCCTCGACGGTGACCTGTACCGGGGTGGCCCCGTGCCGGTGGGCGTTGACGACGAGGTTGCTGACGATCCGCTCGAGTCGGCGCGGGTCGGTCTCCACGGTCTGCGCGGCCTCTGCGCTCGGTGCGTCGGCGACGGTGGCCTCGGTGTCGAGGCCGGTGCGCGTCACGGCCTCGGACACGACCGCGCCGAGCGGGACACGGGCGCGGACCGGCTGTTCGGCTCCGGCGTCGAGCCGGGAGATCTCCAGGAGGTCCTCGACCAGGCCGCGCAGGTCGCGCACCCGGGCCCGGAGCCGTTCCTCCGTCTCACCGGGCGGCAGCAGGTCGACGGCGGCCAGCAGACCGCCGACGGGGGTACGCAGCTCGTGGGCGACGTCCGCGGTGAACTGCCGCTCGCTGCGCAGACGTCGGCTGAGGCTGTCCGCCATGAGGTCGACGGTGGCGGCGATGTCCGCCACCTCGTCACGGCCCTTGGTGTGCCCGGTGCGGGCATCCAGGTCCCCGGCGGAGAGCCGGACCGCGGTCTCGGAGACCTGCCGCAGCCGACGCCCCAGCAGCCCGGCGCCGTAGACCGCCAGGGGTACGGCCGCCGCGAGGGCGATCAGCGAGGCCGCCACCATGACCGCGTCGAGCCGGCGCAGCGTGTGGAGCTCGGAGCTCATGTTGACCCGGACGGCCAGCACCCGGTTCCCCGGACCGTCGACCCGCTGGGCGCCCCAGATGCTCGGGCCCACATTCCCGTTGACGCGCCCGTCGTAGGCCGTGTGCCGATTGCTGTCGGCCGGGTGCCGCAGTGCGGCGGGAAGGCCGGCCGGATCGAGCTCGGCACCGTCGGTGAGGGTTCCGGTGCGCCGGTAGGTGTCCATGGCCGTGTACACGCTGTTGGTGGCCTGTGCTGCGGCCCGGTCGCGGATGTCCTGCGCGGTCCACATGTGCACGAGCACGCCCACTGCCGCCGCGACCAGGCAGGCCGTGGCCGCGGCCAGCCCTGCGATCTTCCAGCGCAGGGACGCGCGGGCCGGCCGCAGCCGGTGGAACGGATGCACCGGCCTCAGCGCCTGAGCTTGTAGCCGAAGCCGCGGACCGTTTCGATCCGGTCCCGGCCCACCTTCCGGCGCAGCCGCTGCACACACAGGTCCACGACCCGGCTGTCGCCGTCCCAGCCGTACTCCCACACGTTCCGCAGCAGGGTGTGCCGGTCCAGGACGATTCCCGGGTGGGCGGCGAACTCGAGGAGCAGCTTCAGCTCGGTCGGGGTCAGCGCCACTGGGCTTCCCGAGACGGACACCTCCAGCCCGCCGGTATCGATGGTCAGGTCCCCGAAGACCAGAACCTCTTCCTCAGCCGGTGGCAGCTCGTCGGCCCTGGCTCCTCCGGGTTCCGGTGCGGGTGGTGCGTAGGTCGCCCGCCGCAGCAGCGACCGGATGCGGGCCACGAGCACTCCGGTCTCCACCGGCTTGACCACATAGTCGTCCGCTCCGGCCTCCAGACCGGCGACGACGTCGAGCCCGTCGCCGCGAGCGGACATCATCAAGACGGGCACCAGGCTGGTCTCCCGGATTCTGCGGCACAGACCGATCCCGTCCAGACCGGGCAGCATCACGTCCAGAATCAGCAGGTCGAAGCTCTCGTCACGGAAGAGCTCAAGGCCCGCGAGACCGTCGGCCGCAGCCGCCATCTCGTAGCCGTAGCGCTCCAAGGCGACGGTGAAGGACCGGCGCATCAAGTCGTCGTCCTCCACCAGCAACACGCGGACAGGGCGCGAAGAGGCCGGAGCCGGGGCGGACGAGGACATCGGGAGGATCACTCCTGCTCAGACAGTTCGGACGGTTCAGGTGAGGCATCGGTCCTGTACGCACTGAACGCGCGACCGGCGACCTGAAAGGAACGATAAGGCAGACACCGGACCCGGTAACCGCGTCACACGGCGGATCCGCATCGCGCCCTCACGACCCCTTTCACCCGTAAACCGCCAGGCCAGGTGGGGTGAACGGCTCCGGCAGGAGCCGGGCACACGGCGCGTCGGCTCGGGGCCTCCCTCCGCGGGGCCGTGCTCACCGACCGGTTCGATGGGTAATGAAGCGTTCCCTGATACCCGCCCGATACAAATGCGCGAGCGACCACCTATGAAATGCCATGCCCGGGCCGGTCACGTACCGTCACTGCCCGGTCTTCACGCTCGGGCGGTGAGTGAAGGCGCCTCGGTAGGCGGCCGGGGTCATGCCGATCTGACGGCTCAGGTGCTGGCGGAGCGACTCGCCAGAGCCGAGGCCGCTGCGGCGGCCCACGTGGTCAACGGTGAGATCGGTGGTCTCCAGCAGTTCCCGGGCCCGCAGTAGCCGCTGCTGGAGCAGCCATTGGAAGGGGGTCACACCAGTCTCGGTCGTGAAGCGCGGGTCAGGGTCCGCACACTGACCTTGGCCTGACCGGCGACGTCGTGTAGGGAGAGCGGCTGGTTTAAATGTTGCAGTGCCCAGATGCGGGCGGCGTCCAATGAGGAGTCGGTCCGGGCCGGCAGTGGGATCCGTACGAATTGCGCCTGCCCGCCGTGGCGCACAGGGGCGACGACGGCGGCGCGGCCGTGGCCAACGCCGCGGCCCGGCGAGCGAGTTCAGGCTGCCCACCAGTGCTCCGGCCGGGCCGGGGCCGCCGACCTGCGTGATGTTGCAGGTGGCCTCCAGCTTGACGTTGGCCTGCACCAGCCGCGCGCCGCCGACCAGCCGCGGGAGTGCGCTCTGTGCGGCCACGTCGAAGAAGACCGTGCACTACGACATCCCGAGCGCCACGGCGTAGAGCTGAGAGAGGGTCAGCGCTCCCAGCCAGGCCGTGACGGGGATCGAGAGGAGCAGGGCGGCGCGGCCGAGGTCGTCGGCGGCCAGCACGGGCCGCAGGGGCAGCTGGTCCACCCAGGCGCCGGCGGGCAGGCCGATGAGCAGAAAGGCCGGCGCGGGCCTCCGGGCCGGTGGCCTCGCGCGGCTGGCGGGCGGGGACCGCGCCGGGTCCCTCGGGCAGTGGTGTGTAGGTCAGGTGTGCGGGAGACAGCGCGCCGAGGTTGGTGAGGGTGAAGGAACGGAGGTGTCGGTCAGTCCCTGTCCGGCCCCCGGGGACCGCGCGAGCAGCCGTCCGCGTTCACCACTCGGGCCGCGCGCGCCGTCCCACGGGCGGTCCGCCCCATCGCGATCCGCTGCGCGGACGGCTGCGGGAGGTGGCTCCGCGCGAGGAGTGCGCCCCGTGCGGTGACCTCGACACACAGACCAGGTGGTCTGGTTTGATGGTGGATTTTCACTTGAGCGCGCCTGGGCGCGACTTGATCTCTCTACATCCGGCGCGCGCGAAGTCGCCTCGGGCGTCGCCGCTCGGCAACAGGCGGGACGGCGCCTTTCGGTGCATGGCCTGGGAGGGGGCGGACGGTGCCGTGTGTCACGAGGGTACGTGCTGTCCGGGGGAGGCCGATTGTTGCGTTGACAAACCGCACACCCGGTTTCTAATGTCGCCAACGAGCTCCCGTGAACGCCGATTCGCTACGGACAAGGCGCGGGAAAGGACAAAGCCGCCGGGGGAGACGGACGGCGCGAGGACTCCGCACCGGCAGGTCTGAAGGGCGATCCCCGTCGGCCGGGGGTGCTGGGTGGCCCACCGGCGGACGTGACCCCATCGTGGCGCGGTGATACCTGTAGGAGGACGGAAATGAGTGGTCGACAGGGTGTGAGCACGCCTGTCAGCGGGCGTGTCACACAAGGGCCGAGCGAGGTACTCGACGAAGAGGTGCTCGTACCGCAGTTCCGTTACGAGGCCGCGCACTTGCTGCGCTGGTACCTGGCCATCGAGAAGGTCTTCGCGCTCGAGTACCGGCGCATGGAACTCATCTCCGAGGAGGAGGCCGCGGCGATCGGCGCCGCCCTGCTCGACATCGGTACGGAATCGATCGCCGCGCAGCCCGACCGGAACATGTCCGACATCGCCTTCGCCATCGAGCAGCAGATCGATCAGCGCTTGCCTTCTTCCGTGCCGGCATGGCACGTGGACCGCAGCCGGAACGACTTCCAGGCATGCGCGCAGCTGATGTTCGGCAAGAAGCAGGCGCTGGAGACCGCCGATGAGCTGATCCGGTTCGCTCGTGCGGCCATCGACCTGGCTCGTCGCACCTCGCGCATGCCGATGCCCGGGTACACCCATCTCCAGGCGGCCCAGGTCATCACTCCCGGTTTCTACTTCGCCGCCGTGGCCGAGCAGGTGGTGCACAGCCTGCAGCGCCTCCTCGGCACGTACGACGGGATCGATCTGTGTCCGCTGGGAGCCGGTGCCATGGCGGGTCAGGAGATCGGCTGGGACCGGGACCGCATGGCGCGGCTGCTGGGCTTTCGGGCCGTCCGGCCGAGCGCCCTGGCTTCGGTGGCCTCACGGGACTGGACGATGGAACTGGCCGCCGAGCTCTCCCTTCTCGGAACGGTCCTTAGTCGTTTCACCACTGATCTGATGAACTGGGGTGGCGGCGCGTACGGCTTCATCGACCTGCCCGATGAACTGTCCGGGATCTCCTCCGCAATGCCGCAGAAGAAGAACTTTCCGGTCCTGGAGCGGATCCGTGGCAAGACCGCGCATCTGACCTCCGGCTTTTTGGACATGACGCTCGGGCAGCGCAACACGCCTTACTCGAACTCCGTGGAGGTCTCGAAGGAGGCGGGCGCCCAGCTGCTGGCTTCCTTCGAGACCGCCCGCTCGATCCTCCGTCTCTTCCGCACGGTCCTCGGCCGGATCGAATTCCGCGAGGACCGGATGCGTGCGGCGTGCGAGGGCGAGTTCCTCGGCGGCTTCAGTCTCGCCAACTTCCTCACGTTGCGGGAGGGCGTGGCATGGCGTAGGGCCCAGGTGATCGCCGGCCGGTACATCGTCGCCGCCATCGAGGGCGGCATCCCCCCGCGCACGGCCGACCCCGAGTTGCTGCGGCGGATCGCCGAGGAGTACGGAGTGGTGCTCCGGCAGCCGGATCGGGCGCTTGCCGAAGCGTTCGACGTGGACCAGAGCCTGCTGCGCAAGTGCTCTCCCGGTTCGGTACACCCGGAAGCCGTGAGTGAGCTCCTGGACGCTGCCGAAGCCGGCCTGGACGGTCTGGCGGCCAAGTGGGAGGACCGTGGGCAGGCCGTCGCCTCGGCCCTCGCGTCCCTGGACCGCACGTCGGCTGCGAGCACCACATCCGCAGGGGAGACAGGCCTGCAAGACAGCAAAGGAGGCGTTCGCGCATGACGACGGCCGTTGTACGACCTGAAGGCGATGCCGAATGCTCACCGCTCGGCTCGGGGTCGGGGATCGGTACCGCCAACGGGACGTTCGGTGAGCTGCTGCAAGGGGTCCTGCACGAGAACGACCTCGACTTCCTCGTCACCTTCCCGATCACCCTGGCCTCGGTGGCCGAGTTCTGGCCGGACACGACCTCGCAGGAGATCGTCGTCCACCCCGCCAGGAAACAAAGGTCCCGGGTCATCGCGAAGCGCATCATCCGGTACCTGGGCCATGACTTCGGCGGCAGGCTGGAGCTGACGAGCACCCTGCCCGAAGGCAAGGGCCTGGCCAGCTCGTCGGCCGACCTGGTCGCGACCGCCCGTGCGGTGGGCGACGCCTTCGGGCGCCGGTTCACCCACACCGAGATCGAGAGCTTCATTCGGGGCATCGAACCGTCCGACGGCGTCATGTACCCGGACATCGTGGCGTTCTACCACCGCGAGGTGCGGCTGCGCGAACGGCTCGGGTACCTTCCGTCGCTCTCTATCGTCGCTCACGACCTCGGCGGAATGGTGGACACCCTCCAGTTCCACCGCAAGAAGAAGGTCTTCACCCTCGCGGAGAAGCACGAGTACGACGCTCTGCTGGACACCCTCGGCGACGCGGTGAAGGCCCAGGACATCAAGGCCGTCGCCGAAGTCGCCACCCGTAGCGCCGAGATGAATCTGAAGTTCCTGCCGCGCGAGGACTTCGGGCAGCTGCTCAGGCTCTGCGATGAGGTCGACGGGCTCGGTCTCGTCCAGGCCCACAGCGGGACGACCCTCGGAATCGTCTTCCCCGAAGGCCTCAGCGACCACGCCGAGCGCGTGGCCCACATCACCGATCAGTGCCGCCATCTGCCGGGCACCGTCCAGCAGTACCGCTCCCTCGGCTTCGCGGGACCGGGCGCCGAGGCCCGCACGTTCAAGTCCGCCGCTCTGTCAGGAATCCTGTGATGCTCTTCAACGGCATGGTCGAGGCGATAGGCCACACCCCGCTCGTACGTTTACGGCTGGACGGCGCCCGCGACGTGGAGGTCTACGCCAAGCTCGAGCTGCAGAACCCCTTCGCCATGAAGGACCGGGTCGCGCGCAACATCATCCTCGAGGCACGCCGTACGGGCGCCCTGGCCGAGGGCGCCCCGGTCATCGAGAGTTCCTCGGGCACCATGGCCCTGGGCGTCGCCCTCGTGGGCAGGGCCCTGGGACACCCCGTGCACATCGTCACCGATCCCCGCATCGACCCCCTCACCCTCGCCAAACTCCGTGCCCTCGACTGTGACGTCCGCGTGGTCCGGGCCATGACCAGCCACGGCTGGCAGAGCGCCCGGCTCGAAGAGCTTGAGCGGCTGATGAGCACCCTGCCCGGCGCGTTCTGGCCGCAGCAGTACAGCAACCCCGACAACCCCGGCGCCTACCGCACCCTCGCGGGCGAGATCCTCGGCGACCTCGGGTCCCTCGACGTCCTGGTCGGCGCGGTGGGCAGCGGCGGTTCGCTGTGCGGTACGGCGCGGGCACTGCGGGAGACGGTGCCCGGTCTCAAGGTCGTCGGCGTCGATGCCGTCGGCAGCATGCTGTTCGGCCAGCCGGACCGGCCCACCCGTCTCCAGAGCGGCCTGGGCAACAGCCTCCTGCCCAAGAACCTGGACCGCCGGAGCATCGACGAGGTGCACTGGCTCAACGACCGGGAGGCCTTCGAGTCCGCCCGTGCCCTCGCCAGGGAACAGCAGATCTTCGCCGGCAACACCTCGGGCTCGGTCTACCGCGTCCTCGGTCACCTGGCGGCCACCCTCCCCGCAGGGTCGCGCGTGGTCGGCATCTTCCCCGACCGCGGTGACCGCTACGTCGACTCCGTGTACAGCGACGACCACTGGCGGGAGAAGGGAGTCTTCGAGCTGCCCACCTCCGCGGCGCCGGCCACCGTGTCGCCCCGGCAGGTGGTCGGCGAGTGGTCCACCTCCCGCTCCACCTCCACCGGTGAACTGCCCGCCCGGCACCTGGTGTTCGTCGAGTCCAACACCACGGGCACCGGCATGCTCGCCCTCACCGCCGCACGGGAGATGGGCTACACCCCCGTCCTGCTCACCGGGGCACCCGAACGGTACGCGGGCCTGGTGGAAACCGGCAGCGAGGTCCTCGTCTGCGACACCAACTCCCCGCAGGAACTCCGGGCCACCCTGGTGGAGCGGTTCCGCCGCGAGGAACTGGCCGGCATCACCACCACCAGCGACTTCTACGTCCCCACGGTGGCGGACCTGACCACCTGGCTCGGCCTGCCCGGGAACCGGGTGGATTCCGTCGCCACCTGCCGCAACAAGGCCCTCCTGCGGGGCCGGCTGCGGGAAGCGGGCGTGGGGCAGCCGAAGTTCGCGGTGCTGACGGACGCGGGCGAGACCGCGGACGCCGTCGCCGCGATCGGACTGCCCTGCGTGGTGAAGCCCGCCGACGACTCAGGCTCGAACAACGTCCTGCTGTGCACGACCCCCGAAGAGGTCCGCGCGCACGTCGAGACGATCCTCGCGATCCACGTCAATGTGCGGGGCATGCCCACCGCGCGTACCGCCCTGGTCGAGGAGTACATCGACGCACCCGAATTCAGCGTCGAACTCTTCACCTGGCAGGGGCGGACCACCTGTGTCGGCATCACCCGGAAGTACGTGACCGGCGCCCCCTACTTCGTGGAGTACCAGCACGTCTTCCCCGCCGAGCTGTCCCCCTCCGACGAGGCCGCCCTCCAGGACGCGGCCCGCCGCGCGGTGGAAGCCGTCGGCATGGGGCTCGGTCCCACCCACACCGAGATCCGGCTCGACGCGACCGGCCCCAAGATCATCGAAATCAACCCCCGGCTGGCCGGGGGCATGATCCCCGAGCTGATCCGGATGGCCACCGGCACCAGCCTGCTCGACGAGCAACTGCGCGCCGCCGGCGGACACGCGCCCCGACTCTCCGCGCAGACCGACGGGTACGCGGGTATCCGCTTCCTGCTCGCCACCGAAGAGGGCGAGGTCGCCCGGATCGACGGTGTCCCCGAGGCCCGCCGGGTCCCGGGCGTGCACGACGTGGTGATCACCGCCCGGCCGGGGTCGCCCGCGCGTCCGGCCCGCAACTCCTACGACCGGCTCGGGTTCGTCATCGCCCGAGGCGACACCCACGACCAGGTCACGAAGGCCTGCGTCGAAGCCCTCCACCAGATCGACGTCGCTCTCGGCGATGCCCGAGAGCCCGAAAGGCCCACCCAGTGATCGAGCTCCGCAGCGACACCTTCACGCTGCCGACGCAGGACATGCTCCGCGCGATGACCGAAGCGCCACTCGGCGACGACGTCTACGGCGAGGACCCGACGGCCAACCGGCTTGAGGAGCTCGCCGCCGCCACCCTTGGGAAAGAGGCCGCCTGCTTCATGCCCAGCGGCACCATGGCGAACCTGGCATCGATCATGGCCCACGCGCCCCGGGGCTCCAAAGTACTGGTAGGCGACGAGACCGACATCTACATCTACGAGGCCGGCGGCGCCGCCGTCTGCGGCGGCATCGTCTACGAGCCGATCCGCACCCAGCCGGACGGGCGGCTGCTCCTGTCGGACCTGGCAGCCGGATTCCCGGACGACCCCGAGGACCCCCAGTTCGCCCTGCCCGCACTGATCTGCCTGGAGAACACCCACAACCGCTGCGGCGGCGCCATCCTCCCGCTGGACTACCTGCGCGAGGTACGGCACTTCGCCGACGAACGCCGAGTCCCCGTCCACATGGACGGAGCCCGGATCTTCAACGCGGCCGTCGGCTCGGGCATCCCCGTCTCCGAGATCGCCCGGTACGCCGACTCCGTACAGTTCTGCCTCTCCAAGGGCCTCAGCGCCCCCATCGGCTCCATGGTCGTGGGCACCGCCGGGTTCATCGGGAAGGTACGCCGCCTGCGCAAGATGCTGGGTGGCGGGATGCGGCAGGTCGGCACCATCGCCGCCGCCGGGATCCTGGCCATCGAGAACGCGGCCGGACTCGCCGAGGACCACCGCAGGGCCACCGTGCTGGCCGAGGGTCTCGCCAAGCTGGACGGCATCGAGGTCGCCCCCGAGGACGTGCACACCAACATCGTCATGTTCCGCGTCACCGACCCGCGCCACACCTGGCAGACCTTCGCCGCCGCCGCGCACGAGGAAGGCCTGGCCATCGCCGAGCTCGGCCACGGCCGGCTGCGGGCCGTACTGCACCGGGGACTGGACGACGGCGACGTCACCGAGGCCCTGTCCATCATCGGACGCGTGCTGGAAAACGGCCCGCGTACCTCTGGCCGCCCCATCGAGGAGGTCTGACATGCCGACCGGCACCCACACCGGCACCCCGGCCGAACCGAGGTTCGCCTCGATCCCCGCCGCCCTCTCCCACTGGGCCGCGCACCGGCCCGACGAGGTCGCCTTCACCTTCGTCGGCGCCGAGCTGAAGGTGGAACAGCACGTCACCTACCGGGGACTGGAGACCTCGGCCCTCAAAGTGGCCGCGGCCCTCCAGGCCACCGCAGCCCGCGGCGAACGAGTCCTGCTCCTCTTCCCGCCCGGCCACGACTACCTCGTCGCCTTCCTCGGCTGCCTGTACGCCGGCGTCGTCGCCGTCCCCCTCTACCTGCCCCGCCCCGGCGCCAAGATCGACCGCATCGAGGCAGTGGTCCGCAGCTGCCGGCCCACCCACGCCCTGACCACACGGGAACTGGCGGAGCACCTCGCCGACCTGCCCCGGCCCGAAGGCCCCGAAGGCCTGCGGGTCCACACCATCGAGGACCTGTCGGCCACCGACCGGCAGGCGTACCGGCCCGTGGCCACGGACGGTGAGGAACTGGCCTTCCTCCAGTACACCTCCGGCTCCACCGGCGCGCCCAAGGGAGTGATGGTCAGCCACCGCAACCTCGCCGAGAACGAGGAGGCGATAGCCGACGGCTTCGGCGTCCGCGAGGGCGACGTCATCGTGAGCTGGCTGCCCCTCTACCACGACATGGGCCTGATCGGCGCGGCGCTCCTCCCGCTCTACATGGGCCTGAAGTCCGTCCTGCTCAACACCTTCGCCTTCATCTACGACCCGATGATCTGGCCCCTGGCCGTCGCCGAATTCGGCGCCACCTGCTCCGGTGGCCCCAACTTCGCCTACCAGCTCCTCGTCGACCGGTACGACTCCGAGCGCCTCGCGGGAGTCGACCTGCGCAACTGGCGCATCGCCTTCAACGGCGCCGAACCCATCGTCGAAAACACCCTGCGCGCCTTCACCTCCGTCTACCGCGAGCACGGCTTCGACGCCCGCGCGGTCTACCCCTGCTACGGCCTCGCCGAGGCCACCCTGTTCGTCTCGGGCGCCGAGCCGGCGGCCGGGTACCGGGCCGGGACCTTCGGACGGCGGGCGCTGGAACAGGGCCGGCTGGAGCCGGCCGAAGCCGGGGCGGTCGCCGACGACAGCGTGTCCGTCGTGTCCTCCGGACGGCCCGCCCTGCGCACCGAGGTCGTCATCCGCGACACCGACGGCCGCGCCGTCCCCGACGGCCGCGTCGGAGAGATCTGCGTACGCAGCAACGGCGTCGCCCAGGGCTACTGGGGCGAAGACCAGGCCACGGAGCGGACCTTCCACGCCCGCATCGAGGGACACCCGGGGCTCTTCCTGCGCACCGGCGACCTCGGAGCCCTCCACGACGGTGAGCTCTACCCCGTGGGACGGATGAAGGACCTCCTCATCATCGCGGGCCGCAACTTCTACCCGCACGACATCGAGACCGTCGGATCGCAGGCCACCACGCACCTGCGCAAGGGGTGCGCCGCCGCGTTCCAACCGGTCGCCGAGGAACCGCGGGTCATCCTGGTGGCCGAGGTGAAGCGGACCGCCGTCACGCTCCTGCGCGACGACCCGCAGGCCTTCGCCGCCGCCGGGCGGGACGTGATCCGGGCCGTGGGCACCGAGTGCGACCTCCACCTCGCCGACGTCGTCTTCGTCTACCCCGGCTCCATCCCCAAGACCTCCAGCGGCAAGATCCGCCGCGCCGAGACCCGGGCACGGTACCTCGCCGGCAAGCTCCGCGTGATCAGCCGGACGGCCGGATCCGAACCGGACGCCACCGCCCCCCGGGAGGCGCCGACCGACATGGCCTCCCTGCACCTCCTGGAGCCCGGCCGGCGCCTCGAGGTCGTGAGCGCAGCCCTGCGGTCGATGCTCGCCGAACGATGGGGAGGCACGCCGGGCGAGGACGACTTCGCCCAGCCCCTGGCCGCACTGGGCCTCGACTCACTCAAGCTCACCGCCCTGAAGGCCTCGCTGGAACGCCTCCTGGAGCGGCCGGTCGACAGCCGCCTCTTCTACGGGGACCGGTCACTGGACGAGGTGGCCCGAGCCATCGCGGAGCTGACCGCCCACGCCCCGGCCCCCACGGCCGCTGCCGCCCCCCGGAACGCCGCTGAGGGCCCCGCCGCCGACAGCCAGGTCCACATGCAATTCTCCTCCCTCCTGCTGCCCGAGGACACGTCCAACAACCTGCCCATCGCGGTACGGCTGTCCCGGGCCTACGAGCCGGAGCAGCTGCGCTCCGCCCTGGCCTCGGTCATCGCCCGCCACCCCGCGCTGCGCACGGTCCTCGGCGACCCCGGCACCGGCACCCAGGTGGTACGTGAAGAACCCGACCTCGACTGGGAGTGGCGGGAGTTCCCCGCCGGTGAGCACGCGGCCGTCGAGGACTATCTCGACACGGTGGCCCACCGGCCCTTCTCCCTGACGGACGGCCCCCTCGTCCGCGGCGCCGCCGCGATCACCGACGGGTCAACGGTGCTGCTCCTCGTCTGCCACCACGCCGTCGTCGACCACTGGTCCCTGCGTGCGGTGTTCGCCGACATCCTCCGAGGCCTCCCGGGGATCCGGCTGGAAGGCTCGGAGACCTCCTCCGAGCACCCAGTCCCCACCCCCCTCGACTGGGTCCACGCCCAGCGCGAGCGGGCCGATGCCTCCGAAGGACGTCTGAACGCACAGACCGAGCGCTGGCGGCCCCTGCGCAACCACCTGCTGTTCCCGAAGAAGACCAGCGGCAGCTCCGGCCGCAACCCGGCCGCCACCATCGACCTCGACATCGACGCCGAAACCACCCGTCGCGTCGACGCCAGGAGCCAGGCCCGCGGCCGCACCCCGTTCGTCACGCTCGCCGCCGCCTACCTGCACGCCCTGTACCGGGTCGTCGGCGAGAAGCAGATCGTCATCGGAGTCCCCCACCACGGCCGGACGGACTGGCGGTTCGCCGGCACCGTGGGCTACCTCGTCAACATGATGCCGCTCCAGGGCGACTTCCGGGACGGCGAGGGGCTCGACACCCTAGAAGACCGCACATGGGGCGAACTCCGGCAGGCCCTGGACTGCTCCGACCTGCCCTTCGCGCGGCTGGTGAAGGCGCTCCAGCCGGAGCGGCACGGGCAGAACCCCCTCTTCCAGGCCACGCTGACCTTCCAGCAGTCCACCGACACCAGCCTGGAGGAAGGCTTCTCCCTCCCCTCCAGCGGCTGCCGCCAGACGCTCGGCGACATCGACGTCAGTGCCGTCGACATACCGCCCCGTGACGCGGCATTCGCCCTCAGCCTCTACGGCACCCGACACGAGGACCGCCTGGTCTTCCGCCTCGTGTACCAGACGGACCTCGTCGACGAGTCCGTGGCCGCGAGCGTCGCCCGGGAATTCCGGACGAGCCTGGACGAGCTGACCGCCCTTTCCCGCTGAACAAGCACACCATCAGGAGTTGAACGATGCAGGAACATGACGTGCCGGCGGGATCGCTTGCGGGCGTGGGCAACCTCGTGGACGGATTCGCGGACGCGGTGCGCGCCTTCCCCACACGTGACGCCGTGCGCTGCGGCGCACGGACCCTCACCTACCGGCAGCTCGACGACCGGGTGAACGTCCTGGCGGCCGCCGTCAACCGGACCACCGACGACCCGTCCCGCCCGGTGGGCGTCCTGCTGGAGCGGTCCGTGGACATGGTGGCGGCCGCCCTTGCGGCGCTGCGCACGGGGTCGTCCTACGTGCCACTGGACCCGTCGACGCCCGGGGCCCGGCTGGAGCTGATCCTCGGCGACGCCGACCCGTCCGTGGTCATCACCTCCCGGGCCCTGGCCGACTCGCTTCCCGAAGGGGTTCCGGTGGTGCTGGTGGACGACGCGCTGCCCGCCCCCGGGCAGGAGCTCCCGGCGGCCGAGGTCGGGGCCGACACCCGGGCGTACATCATCTTCACCTCGGGTACCACCGGCCGGCCCAAGGGCGTCCAGGTCTCCCACGGCAACGTACTGCGGCTGTTCTCCGCCACCGAAGACCTCTTCGGCTTCGGTCCGGAGGACGTGTGGTCCCTGTTCCACTCGTTCGCCTTCGACTTCTCCGTCTGGGAGATGTGGGGCGCCCTGCTGTACGGCGGTTGTGTGGTCGTCGTGGAACAGGACGTGGCGAAGGACCCGAGGGCCTTCCGGGAGCTGCTGAAGCGCGAGCGCGTCACCATGCTCAGCCAGACCCCCACCGCGTTCAACCAGCTCGCCGTCGAGGACGCCGGGCACGCGGACCGGCTGTCGCTGCGCCGGGTGGTCTTCGGCGGCGAGGCGCTGCACTTCTCGGACCTGAAGCGCTGGGTCGGCCGCTACGGCGACGACGCCCCGCAGCTGATCAACATGTACGGCATCACCGAGACGACGGTGCACGCTTCCTTCCGCCGCGTCCGGGAGGCGGACCTCTCCCAGGGCAGGTCCCTGATCGGCCGGCCCCTGCCCGACCTCGGCTTCGTACTCGTCGACGACGCCCTCCGAGAGGTGCCCGCCGGCGAGGTCGGCGAGATCGTGGTCACCGGACCCGGCGTGACCCTCGGATACCTGGGCCGTCCCGACCTCACCAGGGAGCGGTTCGTCGAACTCCCCGGCCACCAGGGGCTCGGCTACCGGTCGGGTGACCTCGCCCGGGTCACCGAGACGGGGGAGTACGAGTACCAGGGGCGCGCCGACGACCAGGTCAAGATCCGCGGATTCCGCATCGAACTCGGCGAGATCCAGTCGGTGCTCGGCCGTGTCGCCGGCATCAGCCGGGCCGCCGTCGTCGTCACCCGCCCGCAAGCCCAGGCCGGTCCCGTCGTCAAGGAGCGCGCGGTCTCGGCCAGGATCACCAACGTCCGGGACCTGGTCCGGGGAGGGGCCCGCGACCACCGCGCCGCCGAAGCGGGTCCGCGGATCGTCGCCTACATCGTGCGCGAGGACGGCTTCGACGCGGCCGAGCTGTTCGCCACGATGCGCGAGCTCCTCCCGCACTACATGATCCCGGCCTTCGTAGTGCCCGTTGACGGCATACCCATGAACCACAACGGCAAGGTCGACCGCAAAGCGCTGCCGGAGGCCACCGCCGCGAACTGCCTGCGCGAGCCCGCTGCCGCCGCCCCGGCAGGATCCGCGGAGGGCTCCGACGACGCCCGCGTCATCATCGAGGTCTTCGAGAACATCCTCGGGATCACCGGTGTCACCGAGAACGACTCGTTCTTCAGCATCGGCGGCGACTCCATCCTGGCGCTCCGGCTCCGCTCCCAGGCCCTCAAGAAGGGCATGACCCTCGAACTCCGCGACATCTACGCCCTGCAGACCCCCCTCGCCCTCGCCGAGGTCGCCGTACGCGAGCAGGCACAGGAGGCCGCGGCGAGCGTCGAGCCCTTCAGCCTGATCGGCGCCGAGGACCGCGCGAGGATCTCGACCGAGGACGTCGTCGACGCCTACCCGGTGGGCACCCTCCAGGCCGGCCTGCTGTTCCACAGCGCCTACGAGACCGACGTGAACATGTACTGCGACATCTTCATGTTCCGGCTCCGGGCCGCCTACGACCACCAGGCCATGGAACGCGCCGTGGCCCGGGCCGTCGCCCGCCACGAGATCCTGCGCACCAGCTTCGACTTCAACGGCTACTCGGAGCCCCTCCAACTGGTCCATGCCCGGGCCGCCACCCACGTGACCGCGCACGACCTGCGCCACCTCTCCACCCCGGAGCAGGAGGCCGCGCTCGAAGCCTGGCAGCTCGCGGACCGCGAGACCGGCTACGACTGGGCGAAGCCCCCGCTCATGAGGTTCACCGTCCACGAGCTCGCGGACGAGGAGTTCATGTTCTCCATGAGCTTCCACGACGCCCTGCTGGACGGCTGGAGCGAGTCCTCCCTGATCACCGAGATCCTCGCGGACTACTGGGCCCTGCGCGGCGGCGCCGCCAAGGACCCCGCCCCGCAGCCCGTACGCCGTTACGCCGACTACATCGCCCTGGAACGGGAGGCGCTCGCCGACCAGGAGATCAAGGACTTCTGGAGCCGGGAGCTCGACGAGACCAGCCCGACCCTGCTGCCCCGGCTCGTCGAGGGCCCCGAGGACCGCCACGAGTCGACCATGGGCTTCCTCAGCGTCGACATCGACCCCGCGCTGTCCGAAACGCTGGACGAGATCGCCCGGAACCACAACGTGACCCTCAAGCACGTCCTGCTGGCCGCCCATGCCAGGGTCGTGTCCTTCCTCACCGGCAAGAGCGAGGTCGTCCTCGGCGTCGAGTCCAACGGCCGCTCCGAGCAGGAGGGCGGCGCCGACGTGATGGGCGTCCACCTCAACGTGGTCCCGTACAAGCTGCGCGGTGACCAGCCGACCTGGAGCGAGTTGATCTCCGCCGCGTTCGACAAGGAGCAGCGGCTCCTGCCCGTCCGCCGCTTCCCCTACGCCGAACTCCAGCGGCACCTCAACGTACGCGAACTGACGGACATCAGTTTCAACTACACCCACTTCCACAGCTACGAGGAGCTGGCCTCGGCCACCGCTCTCGAGGTCCTGGACGCCAAGGCCTACATCCAGACCCACTTCACGCTGCGCACCGAGTTCAACAAGGACCCCTTCACCAAGCTGCTGTCCCTCGACCTCGAGGCCAACATGCAGCGGATGACCGATGAGCAGCTGCGCCTGGTCGGCGAGGTCTACCGCAACGCGCTCACCCACCTGGCCGCCGATCCGGGTTCCGCGCCCGACCGGCGCCTGCTGTTCGGCGAGGACCAGTGGAGCCGGCTGCTCGACGGGTACGGAGAGCCCGCCCGGGAGCTGTCGGCGGACGGGTTCTTCCAGGTGTTCGACGAGACCGTCGCCGCCCATCCCGACCGGATCGCCGCCGAGTGCGGCGCACTCGGCATCACCTACCGGCGGCTCGCCGAACGGGCCGCACGCCTGGCCACCCGGCTCGGTGAACTGGGTGTCCGCCAGGGCACGGTCGTGGGACTGGTCGCCGAGCGCACGGTCGACTACCTGGCGGCGACCCTGGCCGTCATGCGAACCGGCGCCGTCTACCTGCCGCTGCCCACCGGCCCCGTGGCGCGCGTCGCGAGCATGCTCAAGAGCAGCGGCGCGCAGCTGCTCCTGTGCGACGACGGCACCCGCGGGGCCGCGCAGGACGCCGCGGACGGCACGGTGCCCGTCCTGGAACTGGCCGGGTTGCTGGAGTCCGCCCGGGGCTGCGCGCCGTACACCGGCCCGATACCGGGCGGCCGCGACGACGCCTACATCATCTTCACCTCGGGCTCGACAGGAGAGCCCAAGGGGGCACTGCTGCGCCACGACGGCATGCTCAACCACATCCAGGCGAAGCTGGACACCCTGGAGATGGGCCCCGGGGACCGGATCTCCCAGGACGCCGCAGCCACCTTCGACATCTCCGTCTGGCAGATGCTCGCGCCGCTCGCCGTCGGCGCGACCGCGGTGATCTACCCGGACGCCGTCAGCCAGGACCCGTCGCGGCTCCTGCGGTCGGTGGCCGCGGACGGCATCACCGTGCTGGAGGTCTCCCCGTCGGTGCTGAGCGTGTTCAGTGCGGAGCTGGCCCACTACGGGCGCGAACGGTTCGAGCCGTTCGCCCTGCGGTGGGTGGTCTCCAGCGGTGAGACCCTCACCCCCAAGTGCGCCAACGCCTTCCGCAGGCAGCTGCCCGAGGTACGGCTGCTCAACATGTGGGGAGCCACGGAGGTCTCCGACGACTGCACGCACTACGAGCTCGTCGGCGCCGCCGACGAGCGCGCCGCCTCGGTCCAGGTCGGCCGGCCGATCAGGAACGCCAAGGTGTACGTCCTCGACGACAGCCGCCAGCCGGTGCCGGTCGGCACCCCGGGCGAGCTGTACGTCGGCGGTCTGTGCGTCGGCGCCGGTTACGTCAACAACGCCGGGCGCACCGCCGCCGCTTTCGTACCCGACCCCTTCGCGGATTCCCCCGACGTCCTCGCCTACCGCACCGGTGACCGGGGCCGGCAGCTGGCCGACGGCGGCTTCGAGTTCCTCGGCCGCATCGACACCCAGCTCAAGGTGCGCGGCCACCGCGTCGAACTCGGCGAGGTCCAGCGCGCCATGGCCTCCGTAGAGGCCTTGCAGGAAAGCGTCGTCACGGTCCGGGCCGACGGCGAACACGGCAAGCAGCTCGTCGGGTTCTATGTCCCGCGGGCGGTGGAGGCCTCCCGGTCGGCGGGGGACACCCTCCTGCGGGTGGAGGTGTCGCCGCTCGAACTCCGCGACGAGCTGGCCCGGCTCCTTCCGCGCTACGCCGTACCCGACCACCTGGTCCGCCTCGACGAGCTGCCGCGTACCCCGCACGGCAAGGTGGACACCAAGGCCCTCGCGGCATGGGACGTCACCGACACGGATACGGCCCCCGAGGACGACAGCGAGCCCCCGACGCCGGCCGAGGCCGCGGTGATCGACGTCTGGGCCTCGGTCCTGCGCACCGCGCACCGTCCGGTCCCGCTGTCCAACTTCTTCGCGCTGGGCGGCCACTCCCTGCACGCGACCCAGGTCATGGCGCGGCTGCGCGACCGCTTCGACGTGGACCTGCCGCTGCGCCTGCTGTTCGAGAACCCGACCCCCAGGGCCCTGGCCGCGAAGATCGGGGAACACGCCGCGGCTCCTGCGGGCGGTGCCGCGGAGGGTACGCGCATCCCGCGCGCCGAGGACCGGGAGCGGGAGTTCCCGCTCGCCCTCAACCAGTCCAGCCTCTGGTTCCTGAACCAGGTTGACCCCCTGGACCGTTCCTACGAGAACACCACCCTGCTGCACCTGTCCGGCGACCTCGACGTCGAAGCGCTCCGCGGCGCCGTCGACACCCTGGTGGAACGCCACGACATCCTCTCCGTGCGGTTCGGCAGCCGCGAGGGCGTCCCGTACCAGCGTCGGCGCGAGGAGCCCGGGGTACGCCTGGAGGTCGTGGACGCCTCGGCGGAGAACCTGACCGAGCCGGCGGCGATGAAGGCCTACGTGCGGGAGCAGGCCGGCCGGTTGCGCTTCGATCTGGAGCACGGACCGCTGGTGGTGGCCCGCCTGTACCGGTTCGCACCCACCGAGTACGTCCTGCAGTGGAGCAGCCACCACGTGGTGTCGGACGGCTGGTCCACCGACGTGGCCATCCGTGAGATCACCGAGGTCTACCTCGCCCGCCGCCAGGGCCGCGAGCCCCGCCTGCCGGAGCTGTCCGTCCAGTACGGCGACTACGCCCTGTGGCAGCAGGAGCAGCCGGCCGCGGCCGCCACCGCGGAAGCCGGTTTCTGGCGCACCTACCTGGACGGCTACCAGGGCAACATCGCCCTGATCACCGACCGGGAGCGCACCGAGGACCGCAGCCGGGCCGCCGCCCACCGGGTGAAGGACTGGGACGCCCGTACGATCCGGCGCGTGCACGAATTCGCCGGGGCGCGGGGGGTCACCCCGTTCATGGTGTTCCACACGGCCACCGCCGCCGTGCTCTCGCGCTTCGCCCAGCAGCAGGACCTGGTGATCGGCTCCGCAGTCGCCGGACGAGACGTCCCGGAAACGGCGAACCTCATCGGCTACTTCGCCGACACCCTGCCCTTCCGCTACCGGGTGGATCCGGCGGCCACCGGCACACAGCTCCTCGGATCTGTCGCGTCGAGCGCGCTCGGGGCCCTGGAACACCGGCGGCTGCCGTTCCAGGAGATCGTCCGCGAGTTCGGAGGCGAACGCGTCCCCGGAGTGTCGCCCCTGGTGCAGGTGCTGGTCACCGTGGACAACTTCCCCCTCGACCTGAACGCCCTGCCGGGCATCACCGCAAGCCTGGAGCAGGTCCCTCCGGCGACCGCCCTCTTCGACCTGCTCTTCCGGTTCGTGGAGGACTCCGGGCTGCACCTCACCGTCCAGTACGACACGACCTTGTTCAGCGCCGCCACCATCGACCGGCTCGTCGGCGCGGTCGACAAGGTCCTGCACATCCTCCTGGAGCAGCCGGACAGCGAGCTCGGCGACGCCGTCCTGATCGACGCGGCGGACCTGGCGGCCCTGCGGTCGGTCTGGAGCTCGCTCGGCGGCGCCGAAGTGGACTTCGCACACCAGGCGGCCCTCGTCGTCGAGTCCCCGCTCTGGCCGGATTTCCTCACCCGCGTCGAGGAAGAGGGCCTCCTCTCCGCCCTGCTCCTGACGCTCTGACGTGACCACCAAATCGCTGGTTCGAGAAGGAAACCCATGAACAACACCCGTGCAGACCTTCTGCGCAACCGAGTGGCCCTGCGCAACGCCAACGGTCCCGTCACCCCCGCCGCCGGTCCCGTCACCCCCGCCGCCGGCCGCTCCCTGGCCGGCGCGGCGAGCCTGGTGGAGGCCTTCGCCGACACGGTGGCCTCCTTTCCGGACCGCACCGCCGTGCGCTGCGGCGACCGGTCGCTGACCTACCGGGAGCTGGACGAGCGGGTGAACGCCCTCGCCGCCGCGGTACTGGCGTACGGGCCCGACCGCGCACACCCCGTCGGCGTACTCCTGGAGCGGTCCGAGGACATGGTGGCCGCCGCGGTCGCCGTGCTGCGCACCGGCTCCTCCTACGTGCCGCTGGACCCGGCCACCCCGGCGGCGCGCCTCGCGCTGATCCTCGAAGACGCCGCCCCCTCCGTGGTGATCACGTCCCGGAAGCTGGCGGAGGCGGTGCCCGCGGGCATCGAGGTGGTGTACGCGGACGAGGAGCTCCCCGCGGCCGGGGCCCTCCCGGCGGTCGAGGGCATCGGACGGGACACCCGGGCGTACATCATCTTCACCTCGGGCACCACCGGACGACCCAAGGGCGTCCAGGTGTCACACGACAACGTGCTGCGCCTGTTCTCGGTGTCGGAACCCCTGTACGGCTTCACCCCCGACGACGTGTGGTCCCTCTTCCACACCTTCGCCTTCGACGTATCCGTCTGGGAGATGTGGGGAGCCCTCCTCTACGGCGGCTGCGTCGTCGTGGTCGAGCAGGAGGTCGCCAAGGACCCGCGCGCGCTGTGGGAACTGCTGAGGCGCGAGCGGGTGACGATGATGAGCCAGACCCCCAGCGCCTTCAACCAGCTCATTGCCGAGGACGCCGGACGCCCGGAGAAGCTGCCGCTGCGCCGCGTGGTCCTGGCAGGCGAGGCGTTGCACTTCTCCGACCTCAAGCCGTGGGTCGCCAAGTACGGCGACACGGCGCCCCGGCTGATCAACCAGTACGGGCCCACGGAGACCACGGTCTACGCCTCCTACCGCCGCGTCCGCGCGGCGGACCTCGAACAGCCCCGGTCCCTGATCGGCGGCCCCCTGCCCGACCTGGGCTTCCTGCTGGTCGACGGGGAGTTGCGCGAGGTGCCGGCCGGTGAGGTCGGCGAACTCGTGGTGACCGGCCCCGGGGTCACGCAGGGCTACCTGGGCAGCCCGGAGTTGAACCGCGAACGCTTCGTCACGCTGCCGGGCGGCGCCGGCCGTGGCTACCGCACCGGCGACTTGGTCCAGCGCACCGAGGACGGCGACTACGCCTACCACGGCCGCAAGGACGATCAGGTCAAGATCCGCGGCTACCGGGTGGAACCGGGCGAGGTCGAGGGCGCGTTGCGCGCTCTCGAACCGCTGGCCGAGGCCGCGGTCGTCGCCAGGGACCTGCCGGGGCTCGGAACCAGCCTGGTCGCCTACGTGGTCTGCCGCACGCCCGGGACGACCGCGGTGTCCCTGCGCCGGGAGCTCTCCCGTGCCCTGCCCCCCTACATGCTCCCCGCCGTCTTCGTCGCCCTCGACTCCCTGCCCCTCACCCAGAACGGCAAGCTCGACCGCCGGGCCCTGCCGGACCCGGACCGGGCGACCACCCTCGGCGAGGACCACGCGGCGCCGGACCAGGACCCCGGCGCCGGCACGGACGCCGTCGAGACTGCCATCGCGGGCATGATCGCGGAACTGTTGAAGCTGGAACGCGTCCACCCCGGCACGGGCTTCTTCGCCCTCGGCGGTCATTCGCTGGCCGCCATCACCCTCCTCGCCCGGGTCCGCCGGGAGTTCGGCATCGAGGTGGCGCTGCGCGACTTCCTGCGCGAGCCGACCGCCCGCGCGCTCGCCGGGGCCGTACGGTCGGCCTCGTCCGCCGAACAGCCGGCCCGGCCCGGCGGCGTCACCCTCGCCAAGGCGCCCGCGGACGCCCCCCAGCCGGCCACCGACCCGCAGAAGCGGCTGTACTTCCTCGCCGCGCTCGAACCGGACAGCGGTGCCTACAACCTGCACCAGACCCTCCTGCTCGAGGGCGACCTCGACGTCACCGCCCTCGGCAGGGCGTTCGGCGCCATCGTGGACCGGCACGCCACCCTGCGTACCGTCCTCCGGTACGACGGCACGGACCTGGTCCAGGTCGTCCGCCCGGCCGGCCGGTTCACCCTGCGGGCGGAAGACCTCGGCACGCCCACTGACGAGGCCTGGACACGCGCGGTGGAACGGCTGTCGCAGGAGGAACTGGCGCGCCCCTTCGACCTGGAGCAGGACGACCCGCTGCGCGTCCGCCTGCTGCGCGGCGCCCCCGGGCTGCACGCCCTGCTGATCACCGCGCACCACATCGCCTCCGACGGCTGGTCGAACACCGTGCTCAGCCGTGAACTGGTGCGGCTCTACGCACACTTCAAGCAGCGGCCCGACGCCCCGGACGTGCCGCTCGAACCCCTGGCGATCGAGTACACCGACTACGCGTACAGCATGGACCAGTGGGCCGGCAGCGCCGCGGCCGAACGGGACATCGACTACTGGCAGCAGCGCCTCGCCGGGCTGCCGGCGGTTCACACGCTGCCGCTCGACCGCCCGCGCCCCAGGAACATGACGCACGCGGGCAGCACCTTCGACGAAACCGTGCCGAAGGCGGCCGCCGACGAACTCCGCGCCCTCGGCCTGAGCGCGAACGCCACCCCCTTCGCGCTCCTGCAGACCGCGTTCGCGGTGCTCCTGGCCGGGTACTCCGGCACCGACGACATCGTGATCGGCAGCCCCACCGCCAACCGGCCGCATGCCGAACTCGAAGGCCTGATCGGCATGTTCGTCAACTCTGTGGTACTGCGCACCAAGGTCGACCGAGAGCTCACCTTCCGCGAACTGCTCGGGCAGGTACGCGAACGGACCCTGCACGACCTGGAGCACCAGCACGTCCCCTTCGACCTGCTGGTCAAGCGGCTCAACCCGGAACGCTCCGCCGCCCACTCGCCGCTCTTCCAGATCATGTTCGCCTACCAGAACAACGAGGCGGCCCAACTCGGCCTGGACGGGCTGGACGTCGCTCTGGTGCGCTCGCCGGAGCAGGACGTCCAGACCGACCTGACCCTGGACGTCCTGGAGGCGGACGGCGCCCTCACCCTCCGCTGGCGCTACAACACCGACCTCTTCCTCGACTCCACGGTCCGCCGGATGGCCCGGGACTTCGACCGTCTGCTGCGCACCGTGGTGGACGCCCCGGACACCGGGATAGCCGAACTCACCACCCCCTCCCGTGACGAGCGGAACGAGGCGGCGGGCGACGCCGGCCCGGGGACGCACGGCCTGTTCCCGCTGCGGCAGAACCGCACGGGCGGCACGCCGGTGTTCGCGCTGCCCGGAGTGCTCGGGCTCGGGGCTTCCTACGTCCAGTTGTCCGCGCACTTCAGCGACCGGTCCTTCTACGCCCTGTCCACCAGGGACATCGCGCAGGCCCAGGCGCGCGAGGGCCGGCTCGGCGTCGAGGAGCTCGCACGGGATTGCGCACGCGTCATCGACGAGGCGGCGAACGGCCGTCCGGTCCACCTCGCCGGCCACTCCTACGGCGGAGCCCTCGGCCCGTACGTGGTGGGGGCGCTGCGCCGGCGCGGCGTCCGCGTGGAGAGCCTCGTCGTGCTGGACGCCCTGGCGCCCGCCGCGGTCCAGCGGCAGCTCGCCACCGGGCGCCCCGAACAGCTGCGGGCCTTCCTCGCGACCCTCGCCGCGCTGTTCCCCGGCCTCGCCGCCTCCTACCTGCGCGCCGACCAGGCCGCGCTGTGGGCCACACCGGAGGCCGAACTCCTGGGCAAGGTGGCCGAACTGCTCGGGCCCGATGCCCTCGAACTGCTCGGCGGCGGGCTCCGGGAAACCTTCGAGGTCTTCACCCTCATGTCCTCCCTCACCTGGCCCACTCCGCCATCCGGGCTGCCGCCCGTACTCCTGGTCGAGGCCACCGGCGACGAGGGCCGAACGGCCCGGCCGCCGCGCGAGGGCTGGGAACCGCTCACCGGCGGAAACCTGTCCCGCGAGGCCGTGGCGGCGGGCCACGAGAGCATGCTGCGCCATCCGCACGCCGGCGACACCGCCCGTCTGATGCAACGGTTCTTCCGGCAGCACGACGCCCAGCTCAGCGGCGCCGGTCTGGGGGCGGCCCGATGACGCCGCCCTCCGCCGCCACGCCGCCGCTGGCCAGGCTCCTCGTGGCCGGCTCCGGCATCATGATGCTGGCGAACTCGATCAGCATCCCCTTCCTGGCCGTCTTCCTCCACCAGGAGCTCGGCCTCGCCCCGGGCACGATCGGCTTCGTCATCGGCTCGTCCGTCTTCTTCGCGATCTTCGCCGGACTCGTCGGGGGCTCCCTCTCCGACATCCTCGGACGCACCCCACTGCTCCTGCTGGCCCTGCTCGGCGTGGTCGCGGCCTTCATCGGCTTCTACTTCAGCCACACCCTGCTCTCGGTGTTCCTCTTCAACGCGCTGCTCTCACTGAGCAGCAGCTCGTTCGGACCCGTGGCCAAGGCACTGCTCAGCGATCTGCTGCCGCAGGAACGCCGGGTGAAGTGGTTCTCCTACCAGTACCTTTCCGTCAACATCGGCTTCTCGGTCGGCCCGATGATCGGTGCTCTCACCGGTCTGTCGGGTGGCCGCGAGACCTTCCTGATCGCCGCGGCCGTCTACGTGCTGTACTTCGCCCTGCTGGGTCTGACGGTCACGCTCAGGCCGACGGCCGGACCCGCCCCGACCCGGCAGCCGGCCGACGAGAGCAAACTCTTCGGCCAGGTCCTCAAGGGACTGGGGGACAGCTTCCACGCCCTGGCGACAGACCGGAAACTGCTCTGCCTCATCGTGGCCGGAGTGCTCCTGGAAGCGGTGCACGGCAAGATCTCCGGCATCCTGGCCCAGCACCTCTCCCTCGGGTTCGACGACGGCGTCAAGATCCTCGGCTACCTGCTCACAACCAACGCCGTCACGGTCGTGGTCTTCCAACTGCTCGCCTCGCGCATCGCCCAGAAGCGGGAGCCGGTGCCGTCCATCGTGCTGGGCGGCCTGCTGATGTTCGCCGGGACACTGGGCTTCGGCCTCTCGCACGACCCCTGGCAGTTCATCGCCGCCATGGTGCTCTTCTCCATCGGGGAGACCTTCATCATCCCCGCCGAGTTCGCGATCATCGACCGGATCGCACCCGAGGACCGGCGCGGCAGCTACTTCGGTGCCCAGACGATCGCCCAGCTGGGCGGATTCGTCGGTCCGTTCACCGGTGGCCTGGTCCTCGCCTGGTACGGCGGCACCGTCATGTTCCTCGTCATCGGCAGCTTCGCGCTGCTCAGCGTACTCATCTACCTCGTCGTGGGCCGGCGCATCCCGGGGCTGGCCCGGCACGAGGACGAGACGTGCGAGAAGGAGGCGACCGCCCATGCGCAGGCGTGAGCAGCTCCGCGACAAGGCACTGGGCCTGCTCGCGGCGCCGAGCCGGTGGGCGCACCCCGTGGCCGGCACCCTGGAGACGGACCACATCCTCGCCGGCGCGACCGTCCGCCGTGACGAGCGCGGCATCCCCTGGGTGGAGGCGGACAACGACCGGGACCTCTACTTCGCCGTGGGCTTCGCCCAGGCGACCGACCGCCTGTGGCAGATGGACGTCCTGCGCAGGAGGGCCAAGGGACAGTTGTGCGAGATCTTCGGCAAGGCCGTGCTGCCCGAGGACATCCGCGCCAGGAGACTCGCGCTGGAGCGGGTCGCGGCGGCTTCCGAGGCCCTGCTGAGCCCGGAGCACAAGGCTTGCCTCACCGCGTTCAGCCGCGGCGTGAACGCCGCCGTACGGCGGATGCGGCGGCGCGCTGGCCTCCCGGTGGAGTTCCTGCTGCTGCGCTACGCACCGGCACCATGGACCCCGTTGGATTCCCTGGTGATCGTCAAGCACCTGGGGTTCGACCTCGGGATGAACCTCAAGAACGAGACGTTCCGAGCCCGGCTGACCCGGGAACACCCCGAGCACGCTCCCTCGTTCCTGCACCCGAAGTACCCGGCCGATGGAGCGGTGACCGTCAGGCGGCCCGCCGGGCGCCCGGGCCCGGTGCCCACCCCTGAGCCGGTCGCCGCCACGGCGGCCGTGGGCCCCGAACTCCCCGACGCCCTGCCGCTCCCCTCCAGGGACTGGGTCCAGGGGCTGCTGCGCGGTGAACACTCGATCGGGTCCAACGCCTGGGCGGTGTCCGCAGAACGCTCGGCCACCGGATACCCCTTGCTGGCCAACGACCCCCACGTCCTGTTCACCCAGCCCAGCCTCTGGTACCAGATGGGCCTGAAGGCGACCGGCGCCCGGAGCGGGGACCGCGCCGGAGAGGACACCGCGGAGGGCTACGGAGTCACCGTCCCCGGCCTCCCCGGCCTCATCGCCGGCGCCAACCGCCACCTCGCCTGGGGCATCACCAACTCCACGGTCGACACACAGGACCTGTGCACCCTGGACCCCGCGAGCGGGGAGCAGCGGACCTGGGAGATCGAGAGCACCATCGTCGTACGCGGCGGTGACGACGTGACCGTGCGCGCCGCGGGCGGCGACCGCCACGTCGAGATGGATCCGCCGACCGACGACGACACCGAGCGGTACGGACTCTTCTGGAGCGGTCTCACCCCGTCCACGGAGATCGAAGGCTGTCAGCTGATGTGGCGCGCCCGGAACTACCGCGAATTCCGCGGTGCGCTGCGCGGTTTCGGAGTCCCCGTGCTCAACGTCGTGGTGGCCTGTCAGGACGGCGACATCGCCCTCAAGACGGCGGGACTGGTGCCCGAACGCCGCCCGGGCAGCGGGCTCGCTCCGGCGCCCTTCGCCGAAGTCGCCCGGTCCTGGGAACACTTCCTGCCGTTCGACGCCCTGCCGGAGACCCTCAACCCGGACGAGGGGTACATCGTCTCGGCCAACCACAAGATGGTCCCCGACGACGCCCCCGTCCAGGTCGGTGTCGACTGGGTGGCCCCCTACCGGGCGGAGCGCATCGAGGAGCTGATCGTCGGTGCGGGGCGGGTGACCTCCGACGACTGCGCCCGGTGGCAGGGCGACGAGACCAACGGACGCGCCGTGCGCGTGCTGCCGTCCTTGCTGGAAGCGCTGGGTCGCCGGCCCCCGGTCGAACCCTCCGCCGCGGCCTGCCACGCGTTCCTGAGGGAATGGGACGGCGTCGACTCGCGCGGCCAGGCCGCTCCCCTCGTGTTCTTCCGGCTGATGCAGGTCCTCGCGGAACACTGGGTGACCAGCCGCCTCGGCGCCGACCTGGCGGGCCGTATGCCCGACATCTCCCTCCAGGTCGACCACCTGATCCTCGACGAGGGGGCCAGGGCGCGGCTCGGTGACGAAGCGCCCTTGCCGGACGTCGTCGGCGCGGCCCTCACCGAGGCCGCGCGGCGGATCGCGCTGGAGTGCGGACCGGAACCCGGTCGTTGGCGCTACGACCGGATCCACCGGCTGGCGGACCGCCACCCGCTGGCGAAGGCGGTGCCGGCGCTCGCCGGTCTGTTCGGCGGCACGACCATTCCGGTCGGCGGAAGCGGGCACTCGGTCTTCCTCATGACCCCGGACCGGGACGGGGCCGTGGTGGAGGGCGCCCCCTGGCGCTTCATCGCCGAGCTGGGTGCGGCCGGGCCCAGGCTCCGGGACGTCCTCAGGCACGGCAGTTCAGGACATCCCCGGTCCGTGCACTACGAGGACCAGAGTGCGGTGCACGCCGCCGGCGGGTACTACGACGTGCAGTTCCAGGCCGCGCCGCACGCGCCGGCACCGCGGCTCAGGCTCGTGCCCCGGTCGTGGCCTCGACCCTGGCCCGGACCGCGGAGCTGACCGTGGTGGTGGGGGGGGCCCCCCCCCCCCCGCCGCCCCCGGGCGCCCCCCCCGCGCGCCCCCCCCCCG